>DATGIX010000082.1:0-17996 GCA_035295505.1 Puia sp.
TTTTGTTTCTCCGGGGGGAACTAATATAAACACACTTACTATACCCAGTCTTCTTCCAAATCCAAATTTAAAACCTGAATTGTTGAAAGAAACTGAAGCAGGAGTTGAAGGTAAATTCTTTAATAGCAGAGTATCCCTTGACCTGACTCTTTACCACAGAGTTTCGAATGATCAGATCCTCTTGAAACAAATTGATCCTGCAAGCGGATCTACAAGCGAATTAATCAACGCAGGCAATGTGACAAATAAAGGTATTGAACTTCAGTTAGGGGTCATTCCTGTACAAACAAAAGACTGGAAATGGGAATTAACAGCTCTCTACACGCTTAACAAAAGCATGGTTTCAAATTTGCCAGCAGACTTGCCTTTTATCAACATAGCTGGTTTCTCAAATCTTGGCACCATTGCTAAAAACGGGTATGCGTTGGGTGTTATTTATGGAACTTATTTCGAAAGAGATCCTAAATCAGGAAAAAGAATTGTTGGGACAGATGGAAATTATATCGGAGCAAATGACCCTGGTGTGATTGGAGATCCAAACCCACTTTATAAACTTACCGGAATAAGCACTTTAAGCTACAAAGAATTCAGCTTTAGAATGCAATGGGATTATACGCAAGGTGGAGATATTTTATCAGGAACATCTGCAGCGCTTTTGGGACGAGGCGTAACAAGAGATACTGAGTTTGACAGAGCTCAGCCCTTGATACTTCCCGGTGTGTTGGAAAACGGGCAGCCTAATAATATTCAGATCTCTGCGACGCAGGCATATTATGGAAATAGCATTACGAATGGCGCAGCATCAGAATCTGCCATTTATGATGCAACATGTATCAGGTTGAGGGAAGCTTCTCTTTCATATAGTGTTCCTGCAAAAGCATTATCAAAACTGCCTTTCGGATCAATATCATTAAGCCTGACAGGTTCGAACTTATGGTACTATGCACCTAATTTTCCAAAATACGTTCATTTCGATCCGGATGCAAATGGCTTAGGTGTTGGGAATGGAAGAGGTATCGAATTCCTTTCAGGACCATCAACACGCCGTTTTGGAGCAAGCTTAAGAGTAACATTCTAAAAACCTAAAATCAGTTATCATGAACTATAAAAAAATTATATTGGGAATGGCCATTTTTTTAGGCGTTACTTCCTGCAAAAAAACCTTTGATAATTTATTAAATGACCCAAACAATCCGACACCAGCAGCGGCTGATGTTGATTTGTTTTTAAACCAGACAGAACTCGGGTTCAACCTGTTTTTATCAGGCAGCCCTGCCAATGTTACTCCAGGATTTTACAGTGCCTCTGACCTTGGCGGCCACATGAGCAGACAGCAATATGTTGCATTCGCTGGTGGCCCGTTTTACAGAAGCGCATACCAGCCACAGTCATTCGATGATGTGTGGGATGTGTCTTATTCATCCGACGCAACATTCGGAGTTGGCGGTGTCATCAACACAGCCAATGCCCTGATACCATTAGCTGAAGAACAAAAAAAATATGTTCAGGCAGGGATTGCAAGAGTGCTTGAAGCATACACCTACGGAACATTGGTTGATCTTTTTGGAGATGTCCCTTTTTCAGAAGCAAATCAGGGAGCTACTAATCCTAATCCTAAAGTAGACCCAGGCGCACAAGTTTATGAAGGAATACAATCAATGCTCGACAGCGCTATCGCTGACTTCCAAAAAACAGGCGCAGCAACTGGCCCTGCCAATGATTTATTTTATAACGGAGATCCTGATAAATGGATCACTGCAGCAAAAACTTTGAAACTTAAGTTTTATATGCAGACAAGATTAGTTGATAATACTGCGGCTGCCAAGATTTCGGCTTTAATAGATGAAAATGATTTGATTAATGACCCATCGCAGGATTTTGTGTTCAGGTATGGATCATCAGTTTCTCCTGATAGCAGGCATCCACATTTTGCTGCAAATTATACCAGTGCAGGTTCAGGGGCTGCTGAATTTATGAGCAACTATTTTATGTGGATGGTGACTGCACAAAAATATGGCGGCAACGTAACCATCAACAGTGCATTGAACACTACTACAGGTGACCCAAGAGCACGGTATTATTTTTATCGCCAGGCCGTAAATTATAATTGGGCAAATCCGACTGCCGTCAACTGTTATGCAAAATGGGTCGCAGGTGTTTATCCTGCATGGTACCCAAGCGTTCCTGATAAAACATGCTATTGCCTTGTTGGCGCTTCCAGTGGAAACGGAAGAGGATATTTTGGTAGAGATTTTGGTGACAATAGCGGCGCTAATCCCAACGCGGGTTTTCTCACTACATACGGTGTTTATCCTGCCGGCGGTGCATTTGATGATAATTCTGCCGGAGGAGCAAATGGCATTGATAATACTTTTGGTGCAAAGGGAGCTGGCATATTTCCGATATGGCTTTCATCATACACGTCATTCCTGAAAGCAGAAGCTGCTTTGATGCTTAATATAACTTCGCAAGGGGATGCACGCACACTCTTACAAAATGGAGTTGATGCATCCATTAAAAAAGTAATGGGATTTCCTGCCACCGTTGGTGTGACTCCTGATCCGGCTTTTGTTCCAACAGCCACTTCGGTTACAAATTATGAAAACCTTGTTTTGTCTAATTATGATGCTGCTTCAACTACAGATGCAAAACTCAACGTGCTTATGACAGAATATTATCTCGCTCTCTGGGGAAATGGAGTGGAACCATATAACAACTTGCGCAGAACAGGCAAGCCTGATAATGTGCAGATTCCTGTTGCAGTTGCAGATCCTGGCCATTTTATTCGTTCGTTCTTTTACCCTTCTGTTTTTGTGAACAGAAACCTAAATGCTCCTGCGCAAAAAGATCCGGGCAATGCAGTAAACAAAGTTTTCTGGGATAATAATCCTGATGATTTCATTAAATAAATCTAAAAAAGAAGCTATGAAGAAATTATTGATAATAACCGCAGCATTTATAACCACTGTTTTCTTTATAAATGCCTGCAAAAAAACAGGGGGCAACGTAAACCCGTTATCGTCAGTAACGAATAATGGCGTTGGCTCTTATCTTGTACTGGATAAAACAAACAGCCTGAACCTGGATTACACATCTATTTCAACATCTACAGTTGGTATAGATGTGCATTATTATCCAGGTGGCGAAGCGGTGGATCATGTTATTCTCTTTGTCTCGCAAAGTTCAAGTTTTGACACAACCCAATGGCATGAAGTAAAATCAATACCATATACCTCGCCGACTACTACACTCAGCGTGACCGGAGGTGAAATTGCTACCGCCTTGGGAGTAGATCCATCAACATTGTCACCGGGCTCAAGCTATAGTGTTTTCACAAGAATTGTTACTAAGACCGGAAAAACTTACGATGCCAACAACACAGGCGATAATGCTGGCGGCGGATTAATTACAGGCCTCGCATACAATTCAGCTTTCTCTTTTGTTGCTACCGTCATTTGTCCTTATGATGCTTCAGCGATTACTGGAAAATATAAAGTGATAACAGACGGCTGGACAACAAATGCAGTTGGTGTTGATGACACCGGAATTATTGTGGATGTGACAGCAGTTGGCTCGGATTCTATTGACCTTAGCGGCGTTTGGCCCGGTCCAAATATTCCAGGATCAAATATTGTCAATCACCTCAAGATAGGTGTTGATCATGCAACAGGAACAGCAACCGTGCCACAGACTGATTTTGGATATTATCCTCCGTCAGTTGGCGATTTCACTGCAACTGCGGCTTCAGGAACGGGATATGTTTTTTCATGCACAGGTGTGATCACTTTAACAATAGATGTGATTGCCGGAGGTTATGGTGATCAGGGTAATTTCACATTGACGTTACAAAAGCAATAGTAGTTTTGTAAAGACTGTTGCCAATAAAAAAATAATTGCTGATAAAGGCTGCTTGAAATATAGCAGCCTTTATTTTAAATATCTTTAATTTGGAATAACTTCATCATTCTATCAGAAAATAGCTGAGATCGTTTACTCTCCTTTCAAGCCTATCCAATTTAAATTATATGCAATCAATAATTATTATCAATACGAAATAGTGGAATGAATTTAAACGCACTTGTATTTTCAAATAACCCTAGATACCGCATCGCCAGACATGTTCTGTTCTGGAGCACTTGGATATTGTATGACACCATCTTCGTCTCATTGTCGTGGTCAAAATATCCTTTCAGCAAAGTTTTTTTCCCGTCGCTGCTTGTTGAAATTTTTTCATTTCCTATTGATATTATTTTTTGCTACCTGATCATTTATTTTCTAATCCCACGCTATCTCTACAGAGGGAAATATGTGAACATGATTTTGCTATGGCTGCTCTTCAGCTTTTGTTATATTGTTTGTTTCAGATTATACACCACACATATTAACCCCATCATTTATTCTGCTTATGGAATGCCGTATAGGATGCATTCGGCAAGTTTCATCTGGGATTTTTTCGATCTGTTCAGCCAGATAAATATGGAAGGCTCACTTGCAGCAGCTATCAAGCTCGGGAAAATGTGGTATATCAAACTGCAGGAACTTGACCTGATGAAAAAGGAAAAAATAAAAAGCGAATCAGAAGCAGAGGATGGAAAAATTCAACCTGTTTTTTTAGTGAGCGCTCTTGACAGATTAGAAATATTAGCAGAAAAAAAACCTGAAATTATTCCTGCATTATTGCAAAAGATAAAGAACCTCATGAAGTATGTGATATACGATTACAATCAGCCAAAAGTGCCGCTCAAAAGAGAAATGGAATTGCTCAAAGAATATATTGAACTTGAGAAAGCAGATGTAAGTAAATGCATAACAATTTCAGTGAAACTTCCTGAAAATGTTTCTGATGAAAAAATATCACCATTCATTATACTACCGCTCGTCGAAAACAGTTTCAGGCAACTTTCCTTGATTGACATGCCTCAGAAATTCATGAAGCTGGAAGGGAAATTATATGCGGGCAACTTTGCCATGAGCATCGCATGGAGCAAGCCTGTTGATACTTCCACACTTCACAATGGCAGCAACTCATCACTTGGCACCATCAACAAAAGATTAAGCCTTTTATATCCTCAAAGTCATAAAATAAAAATTGTTATCAAGCCTGATGAGTTTGTTGTTAATCTTAAAATTGATCTTGATGGCGCAATCAATTAATCAAAATTTTATTGCTATACATTTTTTTTGATGAGCTATTTTCCACCGTTATAAAATAAATTCCAGCCGAAAAATTTTCTGTCAGCGCTATTGATTCAGTTTGATTTTTTGAAGTCAACATTATTTTTTTATGCAACAATGGCTGTCCCGAAATATTGCTTATCAGAATATCATATTCTCCGATTTCTTTTATATCAAAATCAATGTTTAGATTTGAACCAAAATGAACGGGGTTAGGATAAACTTTCACTGAACTCTTATAACAGATATTACTTATGGTATCTTTTATTTGTTGAAGAACTGGCTTTCTTTTTTTCACCGCTGTCACCACTACGCCAACTGTTACCACCTCTCCCATCATACTTTCGTTCAGTGATAAAACAATAACTTTTTGCTGGCTGTTATTTTTATTTACAATAATCTCCTTAGTTTCAAAACCTATAGCGCTCACACGAAGTGTTACCTGATCCGCTTTATTTTTTACATTCAACTTAAACTTTCCGTTCATGTCTGCAGCCGTACCATATTTATCTCCTTTCACCATAATTGAAGCACCAGGAATTGCTTCGCCTTTTGAACTGGCTACTATTCCTTCAATCTCAAACGCTGAATCAGATCGGGTTTCATTAACAGCAACTTTCCCAATCATTCTTTGCGCTGTATCTTTTACAGGAGAGCAAACAATAGTGTCTCCTTTTACTCCTTTATCCTGTGCTGAAATCTTATTTGTAACAATCAATGCAGGAATCGTTACGTGCACGAGATATTTGTACCAATTTAATCGAGGCTTCTTATCTTCTTTGATATCACGATTTAGTTGTTCGTTGTTGAAACGGCCGCAAAATCCAGCGCTTGCTCTTGAAATCTGAGCAAGGATTTGCTGATCACTCATCGTGGTAAAATCAATCACTTCTTTTTGGCAGGATAAACAAAACCTTCCTTTATCTGAATCAGTCATGTTAGTCCAATTTTCATGGCATGGCCTGGCCACCTGCAGTTGTATATTTTTTTGCATGCTAAAGATTTTATAAATAGATGCGCTTAATTTTAAGATTACATAAGCCTTGAAAAAAAATATTTAATTTGTTGAAAGATTGTCTTTCTTAAAAAACATATCAACCCCGTCCGCAACCGATCAGGAGCTGGTAGCTTTGTATAAAAAATCAGGCAGCCTTGAAGTGCTTGCAGAACTGTATCAGCGCTATATGGATTTGCTTTATGCGGTTTGTCTAAAATACCTGAAAGAGCCCGAACGCTCAAAAGATGCTGTGATGGCTGTTTTTGAAGAACTGGCTTCCAAATTGCAAAAGCATGAAGTAGATAATTTCAAAGGATGGGTTTACACACTTACTAAAAATTATTGCCTCATGCAATTGCGCTCTTCCAAAAATATCCATACAAAAGAATTGGATGTTGAGCGTGTGCAATTAACAGAAGATGTGCATCTGAATGGCGTATTTGAAAAAGAAGCACAACTGAACGGGCTTGAAAAATGCATGCAAACATTGTCCGGCGAACAAAGAACAACGATAGAATTATTTTATTTACAGGGAAAATGTTATAACGAAATTTCAGAAACAACGGGGTTGGAATGGAGTAAAGTAAGAAGCCTTATTCAAAACGGAAGAAGAAATTTGAAAATTTGTATGGAACAAAGAGAAAAAGTTACAGTAAAAGCAGGCAGTTGAAGATTGTTGCTATGAACTATTAATCACCATCTATGAACTAATAAATGCCAGAGAAAAATAAAAATATTATTCAGTATAGCGCAGCAGATATACAAAAATATCTGGAGGGAAAATTATCTTCTCAGGAAATGAACGCAATTGAAAAAGCAGCGCTTGATGATCCTTTTCTTGCAGATGCTATTGAAGGAATACAGAACAATCAAACTCATTTTGCTAACGATGTAACAGAATTAAAGA
This sequence comes from Puia sp., assembly GCA_035295505.1. GTDB lineage: Bacteria > Bacteroidota > Bacteroidia > Chitinophagales > Chitinophagaceae > Puia. The sequence continues at coordinate 7,080 of DATGIX010000082.1, forward strand.
AAAAGCTGGAAGAAAAACTTGAAAAAAACAAGAAGGCAACCATCATCCCTGAAAACAGGCTATGGCAAAGAATTGCAGCGATCGCAATCATTTTGATTGGTTCATTTTTTTTGATCTATAATTTTCTGATAATAAATTCTTCAAAGAAAAAAAATGCCATCGCTAAGAATGCAGAAACCGCAATTATTGACAGTTCAGCAATCCCAAAAGCTTCTTCTGCATCTGCGCCCAAAAATGATTCAGCAGTTATTAAAAACGATGTAGCAATTAATAAAAAATACAAACTACAGGAATCAGAAAATCAATTCAGCGACAAATCAGCTGCAAAGAAAAACCGGGTAATTAAAGAGCAAAAAGAAAAAAAGATTGATGAAAAACCTGTGGCATTATCCGACACAAAAAATAAAGCTGACAACGGTGATGCCGCAACTCAGGCAGACACTTTAAATCAAACAGCAAGTATTAATGCTCCAAAATCAGCCGAAACTGAATTGCAAGGCAAAGCTTCAGGCCTTGTTCGTTTAAGAAAAAGTATCGAACCAAAAAATTTTGTAGAAGGTCGTGTAGTTGATAAAAACAAGAATCCTGTTGCAGGAGCTACTGTAATCATCAAAAACAAAAACAACGGAACAGTCACAGATCAAAATGGCTATTTTAAAATAAACACTTTAGGAAACGATTCGGTCGCTAAAGTTGTGATCAATTCAGTTGGTTTTGAACCAACATCAGCCACTTTGAACAACAATGATATACTATCAAATCAAATTCAGCTCAGGCAATCAAATACTTCACTGAACGAAGTGGTTGTTGTTGGCTTGACAGCAGATAAAAAAAGCAGCAGCACAGACGATGAAGAAAAGGATGAACAGTTTTTATCCACTGCTAAAAAAGAACTGGAAAAAGCCTTCAATGCTGCGCCTGCTAATGGATGGGCAGCCTACAATGAATATATCAATCAAAACAAAAAAATATCAACTGCTGATTCAACGATCAGAGGCAAGGAAATCATTTCATTTATTATTGACAGAAATAATCAGCTTTCATCTTTCAAAATAAAAACATCGCTTTCCAAATCACACGATGCCGAAGCGATTCGCCTTGTTCAACAAGGTCCATCGTGGAAATTGCTGAAGGGCAAAAAAGAAAAAATCACACTGGCTATTGAATTTTGATTGCCGCTCACAATATTTTATTGTCCACTGTTCCTGTTCGGTTATTTTTGCAAAAAAACTAACGCACATGAAAAAGTTTGTCTTGTCATTTGTTATTCTTTCATTTTGTTATCTCAGCTCAATTTCTCAGCAATTAAGAACTCCTGCACCATCACCGCCGCAGACCGTGAAACAGGATTTCGGGCTTTCTTCCATTGAGCTTTCTTATTCACGCCCGGGGATTAAAGGACGCAACATTTTCGGCGACCTTGTTCCTTACGGAAAAGTTTGGCGCACTGGCGCAAACTCAGCAACCACACTTACTTTTGGTGATGATGTAACAATTGGCGGCACTAAAATTCCTGCAGGTAAATATGGTTTGCTCACCATTCCCGGGGCTCAGGAATGGACCATCATTATTACAAAGCAATTGGATGTGACAAATCCTGCTGCTTACAAACAAGATCAGGATGTAGTTAGGCTTAAAGCTGAAGTTCAGAATTTGCCTTTCCCACTCGAATCATTTACTATTCTTTTCGCCAATCTTACAAGCAATAGTTGCGATCTGCAATTGATATGGGACAAAACAGTCGTTGCATTTCCGATTAAGACTGATATCGACACAAAAATCATGTCGCAGATTGACAATGCAATGAACAAAGACAACAAGCCATATTTCAATGCAGCCATGTACTATCTCGACAATGGCAAAGATCTCAATAAAGCATTGGAATGGTTCAATAAAGCGACGGATGCAGATCCAACAGCATATTATATATTCTATCAGAAGGCAAGATGCCTTGCAAAACTTGGCAAAAAACAAGATGCGATTACTGTTGCACAAAAATCATTGCAGCTTTCCAAGGGCGTTAATGAAGATTATGTGGCACTGAATGAAAAACTTCTCGCATCGTTGAAATAATTTTTTGGAGACAGGGCTCAGTAACTCCGATCCAACATTCTTGCGACGCTCCATTCATCTACTGTGCTGCTATTAAGCGCTGCAAATAAATAGCAAGTTCTAAAGCGTGCCACGGCTTAAGCCGTGGCACGCTTATTTAACAGTTCCTCTTAAAATAGAAATTATTTCTGGCAAGGTTCTTGAAAAATTGAACATGTTAATCAATCATATTTTCTAACCTAAAAATAATTTTATCATGAGCACAAAGGGAATGATCATTACTACATTAACAGCAGCTGCAGCAGGTGTTGCCATCGGTTTATTAGTTGCCCCGGCAAAAGGAAGCGAAACAAGACAGAAACTCGCCGATTCTGCAGACAGTCTGCGCAAGAAACTGCGCAGCATACGCAAGAGTGCAGATGATGAGCTAAATGAATTACAGGACATTTTTGAAAATGAAGTAGATGGACTAAAAGATGACGTTCGTGAAAAAGTTTTACGCCTGATTGAAGCAAGCAAAAAAAGCTATAATAACGTTAAAGAGGAAGCTTTGTCAAACTGATTCTTATGAATTGAAAAAATTAGTGGGTAATAAATTGCTCACTTTGGCCTTGAAGGTTTACAGATCTTCAAGGTTTTTTTATTGAACAACTTTTCTGGGAAAGAAAATATTCATAATGCTGCTTAACAACAAAACACCAATCGCTCCAACAGCATTGAGCCATAAAAAGCTAAGATTTATTATTCCCTTTTGGTTTAATACCTGAATTGCTACCACACATAGTTCAACAATCACAGCACTGATGAAAACTGCGTTTCCGCTCACTTTTTTCATATAGAACGCGACCAAAAAAACACCAAGTATGACCCCGTAAAATAAAGAACCGAGAACATTCACGGCTTCAATCAAACTATTCCCAATATTGTATGCGAGCTGCGCAACTACCACGCAAAAAATCCCCCATAATAAAGTGTACCATCTTGACAAATCATATTCTTTCTTTTCCGACAATTCTTTTTTCGAAAATCGTTTGTGAAAGTCAACAATGGTTGCAGATGCCAATGAGTTTAGTGCTGCTGCAATGGAGCCCCATGCGGCTAAAAAAATCACTGCGATCAATAACCCAATTAAACCTTTAGGCAGATAATCCACCACAAAACGAAGAAAGATATAATTCGTATCGTTCGAATCACCCCTTACAGTTTTATCTTCGAGCCATCGCTTCACAGTTTTTCTAAATTCACTTTTCCTGTTTTCTATTGATTGTAAATTTGATTGAGCTTGCTGATATTGATTGCTGTTCTTATCAACTGATGAAATTAAATTCATCTCTTTTATTTTCAGGGCTTGGTCTGCATCATATTCAGTTTTTAAAATCGCCAATGAATCTCTGTACTTAGAATTCTCTAAAACTTTTATCTGCGATTGATTGAAAAATACAGGCTCATTATTATATTGATAAAACGCGAATACTAAAATGCCAATCAACAAAATAGCGAATTGCATCGGCACTTTCACCAATCCATTCATTAATAAACCAAGCTTGCTTTCCTTTTCTGATTTCGCTGTGAGATATCTTCCGACCTGAGATTGGTCTGTCCCGAAATACGAGAGCGCTAAAAAAAATCCGCCAATCACTCCGCTAAATAAATTATATCTGTCGTTCCAGTTAAATCCATTTTTATTAATGCCGGTGGTAATTACATTTAGCTTCCCTGCTTTACCGCTCACATGAAGCGCGTCAAAAAAACCAACATTTGCCGGCAACAAATGAATGACCATATACCCGGCTATTATCATCCCTCCAAAAATAATAATGAGCTGCAATTGCTGCGTATAAGCTACTGCTTTTGCTCCGCCTGTTACTGTGTAAACAATCAATAAGCCGCCCATGAAAATATTCGTCCACATAATGTTCCAGCCAAGCAAGGAGGACAGAATAATCGAAGGTGCTGAAATGCTGATACCTGTTGATAATCCACGCTGCAATAAAAATAAAAATGAAGTGAGCGTTCGGGTTTTTACATCAAACCGGGTTTCTAAAAATTCGTATGCAGTATAAATTTTCAGTTTGTGAAAAGCAGGAAGAAAAGTAATGCATAGCACTACCATCGCAATCGGAAGTCCAAAATAATATTGAACGAAGCGCATGCCGTCTGTATAAGCTTGCCCCGGCGCAGATAAAAACGTGACTGCACTCGCCTGAGTTCCCATGATGCTCAATAAAATGATATACCATGGCATGGAGCGGTTGCTCAAAAAATATCCGTCAAGGTTTTTGCTGGTGCCGCTTTTGTAGAGGCCATAAGCAATCATGCCGACAAGCGTTACAATAAGCACTATCCAGTCCGGCCGGCTCATGAAAAATGTTTTGTGAAAAAATAAAATGAGATGATCAGAACGAAAAGAAATGCAACCACAAGCACATACCAGTAGTTCCAGTTTTTGAACAATGGAGCTTTTTCTTCGTCTTGAACTTTCATCGTATATGCTTAACCGTTAGATTTTGAAATTCCTGCTTATTAATTTCATCCTCACGTTTGCGAATTTGCAAATTCGCACATTCATCATTTTCTATTTCTACCGCTTATCAAAGAGGCAATCAATAATCCCAATCCCAATCCGATAATTAAGCCAATAGTCACTTTCTTGATCAGCCTCCCTAAAATCAACCCAACAATTATTGCAATAACAATGGCTATATCTCTTCTGTCTTTCATGTAATTGTTAAAACATTTAATTCCAAACCTGACAGGTTTTGAAAACCTGTCAGGTTTATCAGAAACCTTTTTTTCTATTCAATGCAATAATGTTCGCCAACAGCCTGTAAGCACCCGGAACACCTGCTGGTAATTCCCGGAAAAAAACCAATCCTGTATACACAAATTTTCCTTTGCCATAATCACCGATTATCAGACTGGTCGTTTGTTCAGGTTCACCTGCATCGTGCATCGACAACACCGTTTCATATTTTGAATCTGGCTGTCCTGCAAAATAAATTCCGCGCTCCTGAATCCATCCTTCAAAATCTTTATTGGTTATTTTGTTAGGGAAATTCAAAACCTGATGTTCAGGCTTCAGGAATTTCACTTCGGCATCTTCATCTGTAACTCTTGCGTTGGTAATGTTAAACGGATAAGGTCCAAATTTCACTTTTGTATTTCCTATAGTATTAACTCTATTATACTGCACAATCAGGTTGCCGCCATTATTAATATAATCCATCAATACTTCATATTTTTCATTTAGCCACGGATGAACATCATAAGCACGGACACCAGTCAGTATCGCATCAAATTGCTGCAGGTTCCCAGACGTAATGTCTTTTTCCTTAAGCATCACTACATCATAACCCATCTGTTGCAACGCAGCAGGCACTTTATCTCCGGCACCTTCGATATATCCAATACGTTTTCCTGAAATCTTCACATCAGCGATTACAAATTTAATTTTCGTATTGACGAAATAATCAATGCGCGGAATATGCTCATAAGAAATTGTTTTCAGCTCTTTCGCGTTTTCATTTTTTCCGTTTTGCTCAAATGCAAGATTAGAAGTGAAAACTTTTTGTTCAAATTTTAAAGGCTTTGCAGAATAAAAAATATTTGAGTTTTGATTGCCTGATTGCTTAATGCTCAAATCATCCGTGTTCTTCAGAATTATTTTTTGATCAATGCTTTTTACAGTTTGCTTTTTTGTATGCGCTTCAAAAGATTTCTGTTCGCTGTCTGCAAATAATACAAGCTCAGGTTCAATACGCGCTGTAGTCGGTGGAAGAATTGTCAGCGGCTCGTAACTATCTCCACGAACCGGATCAGTGAAACGATATTGAACAGGTCGTGCAAAAACAAAATCCTGCCCTTCGATATTCAGATTAAATTCAGCTTCATAAGCCGGCTTGCCTTGTGGATCACCAATCAGCGTTTGATCTTTCACATTGAATGAGCCTTTTGACATTTCTTCTTCCAGCCAGTAAGGATTGGTGATTGGTTTTTTATCAGAAACCAAAATCGTTTTGCTGAACACATAATTTTTGTTGAAGTCAAGATGTTGCTGCCATGCAGTATCAAATCCATTCACTTTAATGCTATTCACTTTTGCTTCTGTGTTCAACCTGTTGATGATGGCAAAATTAATTTTCAAAGAATCGCCTTGTACCGCGTAACCATTGCCTACCGTGGCTTCCAGCCAAAGCCCGCTGCAAGCTTCAATCAGTTGCTGTGTTTCTTTTAATTTTTGTTCTTTCCAATAACCATCTTTCAGCTTTGAAATTTCTTTATATAAATTCACTAATCCCGGAACTATTTTCTCAGGATTAGATAAAGAAAACTGACTGATCAATTGTTCGATGATGCCTTGAATTTTTTCTCCACCTTCAACCCTGCTCCAGTTTGCTTTCACATCATCCAGCAGATCATTTGTCGGTGCGTTGCCCATCACTGTTGTGAAATATTCTATCGTTTGTCCTCGCGTTCTTGTTAATGCGGCACCCTGACTTTTATGTTGTGTGCGGCTTTCTGCAGCAATCTCCCCATAACTTTTTCCAAGAACAGGATTATAAACACCGACATCCAATTTCAACTGATTGTCAGAAGTTGTGTTGACACTGCCGAAGTTGAATGTATTCCATAATAATCTTTTAGCCTGCCATGGCTTCACACCAAATTTGAATTGCTCAGGAAAACGATTTGGGTCTGCTGCGGCTGCAAAAGCTTCATGAGCAAGCACTGCGGAACCAGAATGATGACCATGACCAGCTCTGCTGTCTTCAGGAAAACGAGTGATGATCACATCCGGCTGAAATTTTCTGATCACCCAAACTACATCGCTCAAAATTTTTTCTTTGTCCCAAGTCTTTAAAGCTTCTTCAGTTGTTTTGGTGAAACCAAAATCAAAAGCTCTTGAAAAAAATTGTTCAGCACCGTCAATCCTTCGCGCAGCAAGCATTTCCTGGGTTCGTATTAATCCAAGTTCAATGCCCTGCTCATCGCCGATGAGGTTTTGTCCGCCATCACCGCGTGTCATCGAAAGATATGCGGTACGATATAATCTGTCTTTGGAGAGATATGCAATCAATCTTGAATTTTCATCATCAGGATGTGCTGCTATATAAAGAACAGACCCAAGCACATTCAATTTTTTCAGTCGAAGAAATAATTCTGCTGAAGTGTATGATGGTGGTATTTGCGCAAATGAAACAGATATTGATAGTAAGAATAGAGAAAATAAAATTATTTTTTTCATTAACTGATTTTTAAAACAATTCAAGTCATCAACAATATGTGTGAGCGAATAGCAAATTTCACAGTTTCAATTATTAATCACTAATTTTTAATTATTAATTATTGCCCCACCATAAATACCGCATTACAAAAAAGCAATTTCCCATTCTCCCAAAAACTTCTGAACAGAACATCATCTGCGAGATAAACAACCTGTCCTCTTCCTAATTCCTGCACACCGAATATCAGACCATCTTTCAGTTTCTCTTTTGCTTTGCTTCCGGTGAACCCGCTCACAAGATTATCTTTTTTTATTACACCAACATTCCATCCGCCATCCTTTAAAAACTCATACATGTTGTCATCCATTTTTAATGTGTAATAATAATCGGGGTAGCCAAATGCCAGCGGATGCGAATTATCCAGTTCAACTTTAAAAATAGATCCCGGCGTGCTATTTGAAAGATCTTCTCTTTCACGGCTTTCATATCTGTGCAGCAAAGAATAATCATTCTTTTTATCTTTTTCCTTATCATCATCTTTTTTGTCGTCAGCATTTTTTTGTTTGATAGCCCAATCCGTTTTAGATAATTGCTGAACCGCATTTTCCAGAGCAATTAATTTTCCGCCTTGTTCTATCCAGTTCTTCAATTGCTCCATGGCATTTTTATCATTGAAAAATTTATAAAAGCCATCAGGCATGATCAGCACATCATAATTTTTCCAGGCAACTCTTCCGATTTCGTCTGCATTGATCATAGAAACAGGATAGTTCAATTGCTGATCGAAAAAATGCCAGACTTCACCCGCAGCATTTGAGCTAACACCATTTCCTGTTAAGCAAGCAACGCGAAGTTTTTTAATGATATGAATTTTATCACTTCCGAAATCAGCCCCTTTATCAACAAATCCTGAAGTAACCGGCAATACCGCGACATTTGTTTTTTGTGCTGCAGCCTGAATGATAGTTTCCAGATTATTTCCAAATGATCCATTGCTGGTTTTAAGAACGAGAAGTGTCCCCTTTTCAAAATCCTGATTACCCGATTTGAATGGCTGTTCGGTGTACCTCACTTTTATTCCCTTCTTTAATAATTCAGTGAGAAATTGAACGCTGTTCAAACCGGTCCATCTTATCGCATAGGCATAAGCGTTAGAAAGAACCTCTGAAGACGTTGTAGCAACAGGATTAGTAGCACCTGTCCCGGCAACATAAGCATTCAATCCATAAGCTTTTAATCCATAAGCAAAAGGAATTGACCATGCGGTGATATCATATGTTGCAGAATCGCTGATCTTTGAGCTTCTTTCAAATAATACTTTTATTAAGTTCGATTTTGACTGGTTCATATTAATCACAATATCTCCGGTTTCTGCTTTGAAAAGTTCAGTTTTCCCAGTCATATAATTCACACCAGAAAAATTTCCTGATGAGATATAGCTCCAATCAATCAGATTTCTGTCGAGCAATTTTTTTAACCGCTCTGATTTGTCAGAAAGCAAATCTGCTTTAATAACAAAAGCTTTGTATTCGCCATAAGGAGCACTCTTTGCATTAGTGAAATATTTTTTGAATTCGCTCACCAATTTTGCAGCATTCTGAGAAGAAATTTCAATCGTTGACATCCCCGTTGTGAAATGATGCAATAATCTGTCATATAAAGTAAGTGTATCTCCTGAGGATTGTTGCACTGCTAATCCTCCACGGCTATGACCGCCTTGTTCAAATGTCATTCCGATAGCGCCGCTATAAATCGGATAGGTATCGCCGTAACTTGGATAAAACAAATCAAATCTTTCTTTCGTAAAAAAAAGCCAGCCGTTCTGATCAAAATATTTTGCGTTATTTTTTCCAATAGCAGTCTGAAATTCTCTTTGCCATGGTGTGATCACTTCATGATAAGGTTCTGCGGCAGGTGCAAAATAATAAGGCGCATTATATCCCTGCTCATGAAAATCAACATGAACCTGAGGGAACCACTCATTATATTTTTTCAACCGCTGCTGTGTTTCGATTTGTGTCTGCCATGCCCAGTCACGGTTCAGATCAAAATTATAATGATTGGTTCTACCACCGGGCCATGGCTCGCTGTGCTCGCGGGATTGAGGATCGGGATTTGCATTTTTTCCAACAGCAGTATTGAACCAGTTCACATAACGATCACGCCCATCCGGATTGATGCAGGGATCGATCACCACTACCACATGTTTCAACCATTCTTTTGTTCGAGCATTGGAAGGGTTTACCAGTTCATAAATCGTTTTCATGGATGCTTCTGATGACGATGCTTCATTTCCATGCACATTATAGCTCAACCAAACAATAGCAGGTGCATTTTCATCAGGCATCATTTTATCTTTTGCAATTCCGGCTAGCCTGAGGTTATTCATTCTTATTGATTCGAGCTTCTGCAAATTTTCGGGGCTTGCGATAAATGCTAACAGCAATGGCCTACCCTCATTTGTTTCCCCATATTGTTCGAGCTTCACCATATCGTGAGCGTTTTCGGCAACCTGCTTAAAATAATTTACAATCCTGAAATGCGGAGTGAAATGTGACCCCAGCGGATATCCTAAAAACTGCTCAGGTGATTGAACTGTTTGCGAAAAACTACAAATACCTATCAGACAGAAAAAAACTGCGGTCATTAATTTTCTCATAATTATTTTATAAAGCGTGAATGTAAGCAAAGCAGGAAACTTAAAAAAACCGTTTGGGATGAGGGGTTTGAATTTGAAGTTTGTTGTTCAAACAGGAGCAATTTTTCATCTAAATATTTCTTGTTGAATCAAATAACATTTACCATAATTTTACGCTCGTCCTTTTACTATTAAAATTATTTCTCATTTATGACGAATCCGATTTTCAGGAATAGCTTGATTGCAGTTGCTATTTGTCTGCCATTGATATCAACTGCACAGATTGACATTAACCCATATTTATATACTCAGCAAAAAAAAACGGAAAGCAAGCGAGGCGCTGTTGTTTCTGCGCATCCCCTTGCAAGCAGGGTTGGAATCGAGATCATGAAAAAAGGCGGCAATGCTTTTGATGCCGCAATTGCCACGCAGCTTGCGCTTGCAGTAGTTTATCCAGGCGCAGGAAATATCGGCGGCGGCGGTTTTATGGTGGCACATCTTTCCAACGGAAAAAATCTTTCTATTGATTTTCGGGAGAAAGCTCCGGAAAAAGCTTCACGCAACATGTATCTGGATGCTAACGGAAATGCACAAACGAATTTGAGCCAGAACGGCCATCTTTCCGCAGGTGTGCCAGGAACCATCGCGGGTGTTTTTGCAGAATTGAAGTATGCAAAATTATCATTCAGAAGGTTAATACAGCCTGCTATTGATCTTGCAGAAAAAGGATTTGCCATTTCCAGAGCTGAAGCAAGAAACTTAAATGAAGCACAATCTGTTTTTAAAAAATATAATACTGTGATGCCTGTTTTTGTGAAAGAAACTCCTTGGAAAGCCGGTGACACACTCATCCAAAAAGATCTTGCTAAAACTTTAAAACTGATCCGCGATAATGGGGCAAAAGGTTTTTATGAAGGCGAAACTGCTCAGCTCATTGTTGATGAAATGAAAAGAGGAAATGGCATCATGACTTTGGATGACCTGAAAAATTATACAGCAAAG
>DATGIX010000083.1:0-6546 GCA_035295505.1 Puia sp.
ATTGCAGTCGCATGGATGCAATGCAATTGGATTGAGTGGTGCTGACGCGAATATTATTAAAGCACATAAAAGAGTTCATCCGACGATTGATTATGGATTTGTGGGAGACGTTGATTCGCTGAATGCAGAACGCGTAACTCAATTTATTGACGCAGGATTAACGCCAATCATTGCGCCGATAACGAGTGATGAAAACGGACAATTGCTGAATACCAATGCAGATACGATTGCGCAGGAAACAGCAAAAGCAATGAGCCAATTTTATAACGTGCAACTGATTTATTCTTTTGAAAAGAGTGGCGTGTTACTTGATGCGAATGACGATACGACTGTTATTCCATCGATCGATCAATCCTACTACACAACATTGAAAGAAGAGAAAAAAATATTTGCAGGAATGATACCGAAGATCGATAATGCTTTTGCCGCATTAAAAAGTGGTGTACAAAAAGTGATCATCGGAAAAGCGGAAGAATTAAAAAAGCTGATCGAAAATAAATCAGGTACGACAATTATTAATTAATCATGAATAATCCGGACATAAAAAAATTACAGGAAGATGTGATCGGTTTATTGAAGCAACTGATCGCAACTCCTTCTTTTTCTAAAGAAGAAAATGATACGGCAGAATTGATCTGTAGTTTTTTTGAGAGACATAAGATTCCTTTCGCAAGAATCGGGAATAATATTTATGCCAAGAACAAACATTATGATGCTTCCAAACAAAGTATTTTATTGAATTCGCATCACGATACCGTGAAGCCAAACAAAGGTTACACACACGATCCGTTTGACCCGATTGAAAAAGATGCAAAAATTTTTGGCTTGGGTAGCAATGATGCAGGTGGATGTTTAGTGAGTTTGATCGCAACATTTTTATATTTCTATCACCAGGAAGAATTAAATCACAATGTGGTTTTTGCTGCAAGTGCAGAAGAAGAGATCAGCGGAGTAAATGGAATCGAATTAGTGCTTCCCTATCTCGGCAAAATTGATTTCGGCGTGGTTGGTGAACCTACTAAATTGGAAATGGCTGTTGCCGAAAGAGGATTGATGGTGATTGATTGCGTAGCAAACGGACGTTCAGGACATGCTGCACGTAATGAAGGAGAGAATGCATTATACAAAGCTGTTGATGACATTAACTGGATCAGGAATTATAAGTTTGAAAAAGTCAGTCCGCTGCTTGGCGAATCGCGTATGACCGTTACCGTTATAGACACGGAAAACAAGCAGCATAATGTTGTTCCATCACAATGCAAGTTTGTAATAGATGTACGCGTGAACGAATTGTACACATTTGATGAAATCCTCGAAGGGCTGAAAAATAATTTAAAGAGTCAGTTCAAACCAAGGACAACGAGGATGAAATCTACATCCATCGCTCTTGATCATCCGTTAGTAAAAGCAGGATTGGCATTGGGAAAAGGATATTACGGTTCGCCTACAACATCAGACAAAGCATTGATGCCATTCCCTACTTTAAAAATGGGGCCAGGCGATTCAGCAAGAAGTCATACAGCAGATGAGTATATTTACATTGATGAAATTCGTGACGGAATCGAAACGTATATTCAATTGCTCGACGAATTCATTTGATAAGCGCTCAATAGATATTCTGTCGACGAAAGGATTGCAACGCAACAATGTCTAATAGAATTACAAAAGCTGGTATCATAATAAATAATCTAAAACAAATTCCCCTTTAGGGGTTAGGGGCATGAAACTCTGGAATAAAGACAACACCAACACTTCGCAACTCGTGGAAGCCTTTACAGTAGGGCGAGACAAAGAGTTTGATATTTTATTGGCGGAGCATGATGTGCTCGGCTCATTAGCACATACACAAATGTTAGAGAGTGTTGGATTATTGACGAAAGAAGAATTGAACCTTATTCAGAAAGAATTAAAAAATATTCTCGCAGAAATTCGCAACTCACAATTCACTATTGACAAAGATTCCGAGGATATTCATTCGCAAATCGAGTTGTTGCTTACACAACGTATCGGTGAAGCCGGAAAAAAAATTCATAGCGGAAGAAGCCGTAATGACCAGGTTGCTGTTGATATCAAATTATACCTGCGTTCAGAAATTCAAAAAATAAAAGAAGAAATAAAAAATTTATTTGAGTTATTAATTACGCAAAGTGAAAAATACAAAGATAAATTATTACCGGGCTACACGCATTTGCAAATTGCTATGCCATCTTCATTCGGATTATGGTTCGGCGCTTATGCAGAAAGTTTGGTAGACGATCTGGAATTGTTAGCAGCAACATTTCATGTTGCCAATAAAAACCCGTTGGGAAGTGGCGCTGGTTATGGCTCTTCATTTCCATTGAATAGAACAATGACAACAGAATTGCTGCATTTTGAAACACTAAATTACAATTCTGTTTATGCACAAATGAGCCGTGGTAAAACAGAAAAAACACTTTCATTTGCAATGAGCAGCATTGCTGCTACTCTCGGGAAATTGTCGATGGATGCATGTTTGTATATTAATCAGAATTTTGGTTTTATATCTTTTCCAAACGAACTCACAACCGGTAGCAGCATCATGCCGCACAAAAAAAATCCGGATGTATTTGAATTGATAAGAGCAAAATGTAGTCGTATACAATCTGTACCAAATGAGTTGACAATGCTTATTAACAATCTTCCCTCCGGTTATCACCGCGATCTGCAACTGACGAAAGAAATTTTATTTCCAGCAATAGAGGAATTGAAAGCTTGTTTGCAGATCATTCAACTGATGTTATCCAACATCATCATCAAAGACAATTTGCTCGATGATGAAAAATACAAATACATTTTTTCCGTAGAAGCTGTAAATGAATTAGTGAACAAAGGCATTTCATTCCGAGAGGCATATAAACAAGTGGGCAACCAGATTGATAAAGGCGAATTTCATTTCGATTATAAAAAGCAATTACATCACACTCATGAAGGCAGCATCGACAACTTGTGCAATGACAGGATTGTTGAAGAAATGAATAATGTGTTAAAAAAGTTTGATTGACACACAAAATATTTTTTGGCATTAACTTTACTATTGGAATTTAATTTTCTTTGACTTCAAGCGTAAATTTCAAAAAATGAAAAAGCTGCCAATAATTTTTATATGCACAATGCTTACTCTTTCATTCAGCTCCAATTTCCTGAGTGCACAAGATTCAAAACAAAGTAAAAAAGAAGCACATATCAAATCGCTGATTGATGCACAGCAATATTCTTTCGAAGCCCAAACAGCAATACCACTCGGCATGAGAACAAGGCAGCTTACTCCTGGCTACGAAATGAAAGTCCGGAAAGATTCTCTTGAAGCATCTCTACCTTATTTTGGAAAAGCATACACTGCTACCATCGGCACATCGGATGGCGGCATTAATTTCAAAACAACTGATTTCACTTACACGTTGTCTGAAGGAAAAAAAGGAGGCTGGAATGTTACTATCATTCCAAAAAATGCAGGTGATACAAGGCAGCTAAATCTTTCTATTTCCAGCACTGGCTACTGTACGCTGCAAGTAACCAGTAATAACAAGCAAAGCATTTCATTTTATGGATATATCCAATGAGAATGTACGATTTGAGATTTACGATGTACGATTTCTCACAAGGTTATTTTGTCTTCACAATATATTCACTAAATATTAATTTTTTACCAGCATTAGTAATTCTATTCATCAATTGTGCGAATCACGATTAATCTGACTTAACTGATTCTTCTGATAACAAGATTTCATATATTCCCAATCTTATTATCCGCTTACACAATTATTAATTAACGAAGTTCTTTCGCATCCACTCTCGACGGTGTATCTTTTCCCGCAACAATTGAAGTAGAACTTACTGCAATTGCTTTGATAATTTCAGACATATTTTTCATGTCGAGTGTTCCGATCTCATCACTTGGTTTGTGATAATTCGGTTCATCATTTGGCGGCTCTTCCATTTTTGATGTAGATATAGTATGCGCCGGAACTCCTTGCCTGGCAAGGGTTGCATTATCTGAACGATAAAAAAGTTCCTGTGGTGTATACGGATCAGGATAAAATTTGAATTTACTTCCTTCTAAATTTTTCTCCAATATTTTTCCCATATCTGTTTTTTCATAACCGGTGATGTATGCAGAATTTCTTCCCCATTTGCTTTCTGTTCCAATCATTTCAATATTAAACATTGCAGCTACTTTCGCCGGGTCGTATTGTTCTGAAAAATATCTCGATCCATAACCACCAATTTCTTCTGCAGTGAATGCAACAAAAATTATGGTGCGTTCATTGTTATCCATCTGCTTGAAATATTTTGCAAGCATCATCACTGCAGTCGTTCCTGATGCATCGTCATTTGCGCCATTATAAATTGAATCGCCTTTTGCATCAGGTTTTCCAATTCCTAAATGATCATAATGCCCTGAGAAAATCACGAATTCATTTCTTTTTGTTTTACCCGGCAATATTCCAACCACATTTGCCAATTTTAATTTTGATACTTCATGTTTTATTTCAATTTTATATTTATTCGGATTGAGTGTTGTTAAAATAAAAATCGTGCTTCTTGGCTTATTGAAAGTTGGGCGTTTGTATGAAGCCATATTTCGTATTTGCTTTGCAAACGATGTATCAACCAATACCAAATAACTCTTTTCGCTCTGAATATATTTAAATGCTTGCTCATTAAAATTATCTCCCTGCTTAATAAATGCTTTTGTGTAATTACTGTCTTCATTAATATATAATTCTGGGTTTGATGTGAATGCAACAATATTTTTTGTTGCAATAGTGTCATTATCAAATCTCGCTTTTGCAGAAATAAATTTTGTTTTCGTAAGATAAAAATCCTGCAGGTATGTGCCACTGTTGTTTGGTGTTTCCAAACCAATTGTTTTGAATTCTTTCGCAATAAAATCTGCAGCTTTATCAATCGCAGGCGTAAATGTTTTTCTGCCCTGCATTTCATCGGACGATAATATTTTTTCTATCCGTTCAACTTCCGTTGCATTAATAATCTTATCAATATCCTGACTAAAAACAAAAAAGGTTATCGACGACAATAACCCTGTTAAAAATAATTTCCTCATATAATAAATTTCATTTGCAGATCCGCACATTTTCGAATTTATAAATCAAAGGCTCATCATTTCTTTAAACTTTACCGTCTGCCTTCTGCTTACTTCAATTTTTTCTCCGCCTTTCAGTTCAAGCAATAATCCGCCGTTGAAATAAGGTTCTATTTTTTCAATCATGCGGAGGTTTGCAATATGTTTTCTGTTCGCTCTGAAAAAAACTTTTTCATCCAATCTTTCTTCCAATGCGTTCAGTGATTTTAGAATAAGTGGTTTATTGGGACCGAAATAAACCTTTGCATAATTGCCAACACTTTCAAACAAACGGATATCAGAAAGCTTCACAAACCAGCAACGCTCCCCATCTTTCACAAAAACCTGATCATGCTCACCAAGAATACTTTTGTTGGTGGAGATATCATGCTCATGAAATGTTTCCCTGTCTTCGTCGAAATGAAGTTTTTGAATCGCATCAGCCAAACGCTTTGGCTCAACGGGCTTGAGTAAATAATCAAGAGCATTCACTTCAAAAGCTTTCAACGCATATTCATCATAAGCTGTGGTGAAAATAACATCAGGAGCTTTGCTCAACTCGGAAAGCATATCAAATCCTGTTTTACCCGGCATTTGGATATCCAAAAAAATCAGATCGGGATTTAGGCTGTCGATTTTCTCAATCCCTTCATTAGCATTTGCAGCTTCAGCAATCACTTCAATTTCAGGGAACTCCATCAACAATTTTTTCAATTCATTTCTGGCAAGGCGCTCATCGTCTATAATTATAGTTTTTATCATACTAATAATTTTTGCTTTATAATAATAAATGTCCTCATGCTAATGTAGCAAAAATGATAATAACCGATATGATAAAATGATTATCGGTAAATGAAAAAGGCCAGGCTTAGAAAAGCCCGGCCGTTGTTGATCGTACCCTTTAAAACTAAAACTTTAATTATTTAACTTGACTATTCTCTTAGTTGATATTTCGTTTCCGTTCATAGCTTTGATAACATATATTCCCAAAGGAAGATCAGCTACGTTCACCAACTCAGTCTGACCTGCATTTGTAACCTGTTTCTGTTTCAACAAACTTCCATGAACATCATAAACATGGTATGCTATCGATTTGCCCTGCCAGCTATCAGGTATGGTTATACGTAATTCGCTATGAGCTGGATTTGGATAAACTAATATTTCTGATTGGTTGTTTTGTTTTGAAACTCTGATGAGCTCAATGTTTGTGTACTGATAATTTCTGTCAATATCTATCACTTTCAGGCGATAGTAAATAATTGAATTATTAAGTGAGCTGATATCATCTGCATAAGCATATTGTCTCAGTGCTGTTCCATTTTCTTCCTGTGCAAAAACAATTGCAACATCATCGTAATTCACACCGTCAGTGCTGCGCTGAACTACGAAATGGTCTGCATGTAATTCAAAGGTTGTTGCCCAATTAAGCAATGTTTTGTCCT
>DATGIX010000084.1:0-12569 GCA_035295505.1 Puia sp.
ATCATAAATTAATATTACTTGTGAAGCAATTATTTTATCACCTTCTTTTAAGCCGGATGAAATATAAGTTTTGTCGCCATTCGTGCTGAGCACCTGAACAGGAGTGATGCGCACATCATCTTTACTGTTATACACCAAAGCATAATATTGGCTATGGTCAAAAATCAATGCCTTTGATGAAACACAGATAGATTGTGTGTTTTCGGGGTTTGTGACTGTGACGCTTGCAAACATTTGTGGTTTTAATAAATAGCCTGAATTATCCAGCGCGACACGAACTTTCATCACTTTGTTTGTAGGGTCGAGCACATTCAGAATCTTATCAACCTTGCCTTTAAAAATTTTTCCGGGATAGGAGAGCGTGGTAACATTTACATTGTTCCCCATTTTAATTGCAGCAATATTTGACTCATAAACATTTGCCCAGACCCACACATTTTTCAAATCAGAAATAGTGAACATGCTATTGTTGTTATCAGTACGAATGATAGTGTTGTTGTTTACATTTTTCTCAACAATAAAACCACTGATGGGCGCTTTCACCTGAAATTCTCCTTGTGTGCTGCCGCCATTAATCTTCAACACTCTGTTCACTCTGCTTAATTCAGATTTGGCTTGCTGATAACTTGCTTCAGCGCTCAATGAGTCTGTAACAGATGCAAGCCCGCTTTTGAGCATGTCTTTTGTTTTTTCAAGATTTTTCTTTGCGACATCGAGATTCGTTTCAGCATTCACTAAGTCATTGCTGAATCCGGCCATTTCGGAACTGTTGACGACTCCTAATATCTGCCCTTGCGTTACATAATCGCCAAGCACCACTTTAATGTCCTGAATGTTTCCGCTAATAGGTGGAAATAATTTTCTCACATTGTCCTGATTAAAATCAACCTGCCCTGTGAGCGTAATTGAATTCACCAACTGGCATTTTTCAACCGTATCTATGTCGATGGTTTTCACCAATGAATCAGGCAGCACATAACGCTGTTTTTCTTCAACTTTTTTTTCAGCCTCGGTGTTGCATGACTGAAGAATGAAAGAACCTGTTGCTAATAAAATAATATAAGCGAAGAGGTTTTTAAGTTTGAAATCCTTTTGCATATACGTATATATGTTTTTCATCCTTTGCTATAATTAATTATAGAAATTTGTTCCTGTATAAAAATTAATATCTTCAAAAGCACTGACCCTGCTGAATTTGATTGAATTGATCTGAAGTGCATTTTGTTTATATGAATCATAGAAATCCAAAAAATCAAGAATGCTAATATCCCTTCTCTGATAATGCGCAAGAACCTCGTGCATCAGCCTGTCAAAATCGTTTAAGAATTTTGGGTCAACATTCCTGAATAATTTGTCTTGCGTAAATGCTTTTTGTAATGCACGGGCAACATTTTGGTCAACTGTCGCCTGAGTGCTTTTCTGCGTGGCATTACTATAATCGATCATTGCTTTTGCAGATTTTATATTTCCCTGATTGCGATTGAAAAATGGCAGGTCGATAGAAGCGCCAATGCCAACGAAATTGGAAAGAAAGCTTCCCTGTTCATCGTAGCCGAGAGAAAGTGTTACGTCAGGAACTGCAAGTGATTTCTGATAATTGTAATTCAGCTTATTTATTTCGGTATTTGACTTTGCAATCTGCAGATCAGTTCTGTTTTTATAAGCAGAATCGATGAGCACATTCAATGCATATTTATTCGGATCAAGATTATTGATAAGAACAGAATCAGGAATTGGCAGGATATATTTATCAGCTTTTGTTTGCAATATCAATTTCAATTCACTTTCAACATCATTGATCTGATTAACAAGAGCACCATATTCATTTTGAAGATTATAAAGCTGCGCTTTAATCCTCACTACCTCTTTTTCAGAAATATATCCTTTGCCTTCCTGCTGTATAAAAGCATTTACTACTTTCTGGAGGGCATTAATTTCTTCGTCATAAACTTTTGAAGATTCCTGCAAATAATAAATGTTGAAAAAATCAGTGCGCAAAGTATATTTCAGCGTGCGCATCAGATCAAAAAACTGGTATTCGCTCAATTGCACATTAGCCTGCTGCAATTTTATCTGTTTGTTGCGCTTGTTAGCAAGAATAATGAGCTGAGACAATGTAGCTGCAGTTTCATCATTAGCCCCTGTTGGAAAAAATTGTTTCAATGTTCCGGAATACAACGCGTGGGAAATGCTGAAGTTCGGGTTTGGGTAAAGTTTGGCCTGAAGCACAAGTGCTTTTTGTGCATCGATATTATATTTCTGGGCAAGCAATTGATAGTTGCTGTCAACAAACATTTTTTCCGCATCGCTTAATGTGATGCGCAAAGTATCCATCGGAATTTGTGCTGAAGCCGAATAAAAGAATGAAGAAATTAATATCAGAACGATCAAGTGTTTTAGCATAGAAAAATGCAGGTCGTTTAAAGGGTGCAAAGCTATTGTAAGCGAAATTATTTTGCTAAAAACTACGGTTAAATAGCGGTTAATGAAAAGATATCATAACTGGCAATGTGCCGGCAATATTGTGGTTATATGGTTAATA
Source organism: Puia sp. (assembly GCA_035295505.1). Taxonomy (GTDB): domain Bacteria; phylum Bacteroidota; class Bacteroidia; order Chitinophagales; family Chitinophagaceae; genus Puia. Next base: position 2,543 of record DATGIX010000084.1, read on the forward strand.
GATGGTTATTCCTCGTTTAGAGGTACATTAAAACGGAAACCAACGCCATGTATTGTTTCAAGATTTACTTCAGGATCAGATTTAAAGTGCTTTCTTAGTTTGGTAATGAACACGTCCATGCTCCTGCCAAGGAAATAATCATCTTTCCCCCACACGTTCAGCAAAACTTCTTCTCTTTTTAAAATGCGGTTAGAATGCTCGCAAAGAAATTTTAAAAGATCTGCTTCTTTTTGGGTAAGGTTGAAGATCTGATCACTGATAGAAAGCTTAAGATCGGTATATGAAAATCTCAGCTTTCCAATTGTGAAAGTCACAGATTTTTCAGAATGCATTTTTTTGCTCCTTCGCATAAAAACATCCATCCGCATCAGCAGTTCCTGCATGCTGAAAGGTTTTGTGATATAATCATCAGCGCCCATTTGAAAGCCTTTGATCCTGTCTTCTTCGAGTGATTTAGCGGTGAGGAACAGGATAGGCATCATATCCGATTGCTGCCTTATTTTTTTGGCAACATCAAACCCGTTTTTGTGCGGCATCATCACATCAAGCAAACAAATACTGAATTCGTTTTTATCGAATTTATCGATAGCAGTTTGTCCGTCAGGACAAAGAACAACATCATATCCTGCGTCAGTAAGATTGTCTTTAATCACATAACCCAACGAAAGATCATCTTCAGCAAGCAGCACTTTTCCTTTTTGTGTTGACATAAAAAAAATTTAATTAAGAGGGATTAATAATCTGAATTCTGTTCCGATACCGGGCAAGCTGTTCACTTTTATTTTCCCATCATGTGCATCAATAATGCGCTTCACGAAATTAAGCCCAAGCCCGAATCCTTTCACATTATGAACATCGCCCGTAGGCACACGATAAAATTTTTTGAAAATATTCTTGAAATATTTTTTTTCGATTCCTATGCCATTGTCTTTTACTGAAATAAAGAAATCACTTTCCGTTTTCCCGGTTTCAATAAGAATCTTAGGCTCATCAGAATATTTCAATGCGTTTTCTAGCAGGTTCACAACAGCCAGTTCAAGATGCGCTTTGTCTGCATGAATTTGCGCTCCATGGTCTTCCATCTTCAAATCCACTTTTGCTTTTCGCTCCTCAATCAGTGGCTGCACTTTATTGATAGCCTGTTCAATCAACTGTTGAGCTTCGATATTCTCTTTTTCAATTGGCAAAGCATTTTTTTCTGCAGACGCTACGCGAAGCAGTCTTGCTACTTGATTTTGCAGATGTTCTGTTTGGCTCTTTATAATAGAAGCATATCTTTCTAACCTGTTTGGCTGTTGAGTGATGGTGTCTTGCGATAGCACGTCTGCTGCAATTTTCATGACCGCGAGAGGCGTTTTAAATTCATGCGTGAAATTGTTAACGAAATCTTTTTGTATTTCTGCAAGAAATTTTTGCCTGTAAAAATAAAACAGGCTAATCGCTAAACTGATTAACGTGATCAGCAGCGCAACACTGCTCGCAATCCATAATCCCATTTGCTCAACTATATAATTGCTGCGATGCGGAAAATATAAAAGTATGTGATCAAAATCTTTGTCCAGCACAGCAAGGTCACTTACGTTTTGAACAGGGTAGCGGGTTGCCGGAGAAGGAATATATTCTTCATAAACATATTTGCCTTTGCTGCTGCTAAAAGCGCCTAGCTTGCAATCAGTAAGCACATCAAAATCTTCAAATTCTTTTCTCAAATAGAATGTAAGCGAGTCTCTTTCAGGAATTGTATCAGCCTTAAATAAAAAATAATTAGGACCAGGATTTGCAATCAGGTCATGAAGGTTCATGGCAGGATTATCATTCATCTCAAGATCTTCAAAAACGCCTCTAATGCCCTTCACTACATTCGTGTTGAATTGCCGCTGTTCCAATGAATACACCTTTTTCAGCCAGTATAGCTGAACGAGAATAATTGTAGCAATTAAAAATGTGGTGCAGAGAACAATCCACCTTAATGTTGATGACCTCATGTTATTTAAAATACCGTTCTGCAAAATTGCTGACCTTTATTCATTGTAAATTACGAAAATGGTTAAGTAGTAGTTAAGAGATAGGATAGATTTTGATGAGAGATTTGGTGGAATATTCAGATGCCAGATATGTGATACGAGATGAGGGATGCGGGATGCTGAATTCCAGGTTGCATGCCGAAATGTATTTTTTCGTTGATTGTAACGATGCGGATACTGCATCAAGTATCTCGTATCCCGCATCTAATATCTTGCTTTACGCCTGTGCATTTCATGTTAATCGTCCGTTAAGGTGCAAATTATTTTTTTGCTGTCGCAGACTATTTGAATAACTTCAATTGGTAATTTTTATTAATAAACAAAAATTGTATTACCTGTTATGAAAAAAATCATCCTGATTGCCAGCCTGCTCCTTGCTTTCACAGGCATTTCGTTTGCACAGACAACACCAGCTAAAGCAGATGCAAAGACTACAACAGCTGCTACGCACACAAAAAAAGATGGAACTCCTGACAAGCGCTTTAAGGAGAACAAAGATGCTAAAGCTGCAAAACCTGCAACTACGCACACAAAAAAAGATGGAACTCCTGACAAACGTTTCAAAGAAAACAAAGACAAAAAAAGCGGCAAATAACTTTTGCTAAAGGAAATTTTTTTAAAAACGCTACTGTTAAAGTGGCGTTTTTCTTTTGCCGTTAAGTTGCAGAATTTCTCAAAATTTCATTACTTCACCAAAATATTTAAACTCATTTACATGAAAAAGGTTCTTTTATTCACAGTATTGATGTTTGCAGTGGTTGGTTTTACTATGGCGCAGCAGAAGCCTCGCCCGCACAAGCCTCATCGTGCCCATCACAAAATGCACCACCATCACCCGCATCATCGGCCGCATCCAAAACCACATCATTAATAAATATTTCTGATGTGATTTAAAAAATTAAAGCCCTGCAATTGCAGGGCTTTTTTATTTGTCGTCAATTGTCTTTTAAGCTTAATGAGTTCCGGTGTTTTTAGCAAGCACAGGTTTTGATTTCGTTTTATCTGCGGCAACAGTATCAGCCTCGCCCAAAGGTTTGCTTTTTGCAAGGTCAACAAGAATCGGAGCGGCAACGAAAATAGATGAATAAGTTCCTGTTATCACACCAATCAGCATAGCAAATGCAAAACCTTTTGTCACTTCACCACCCACCAGGAACAATATAAAGATCGTGAGGAACACCGTCAACGAAGTCATGATGGTTCTGCTTAGCGTATCATTGATAGCTTTGTTGATGATTTCTGATTTTGTTGCGTTTCTCATGATGCGGCTGTCTTCACGAATTCTGTCGAATACAATCACTGTATCGTTCATCGAGAAACCGATCACGGTCAAAACTGCTGCAATAAAGTGCTGATCGATTTCCATCGGGAATGGAACGATATCTTTCAGGAAAGAAAAGACAGCAAGCGTTACTAATACGTCGTGTAATAATGCAACAATAGTTCCCAATGAATATCTCCAGTCGCGGAAGCGGATGAAGATATAAATGAAGATGATGATGATGGCAAAGATGACAGCTTTAAACGCGCCTTGTTTGATATCATCTGAAATCGTCGGCACTACTTTTTTAGAACCGTGAATGAACTTATTGGGCGCTGTAAAATCTGCATTTGTTGTTCCCTGTGGCAGGAATGTTTTTAAACCATCGAACAATTTGTTCACCACCATTGAATCAGCAACAGTACCTTCCTGATTGATAAGATAATCTGTCGTGATTTCAAGTTGATCATTGCCTGCATAAGTCTTCACAAGTGGAGAACCTGCAAATGTTTTTTCAAGTGAAACACGCACCTGCTCTGCATCAATCGGTTTGCCGAAGCTCACTACATAGTTACGGCCTCCTCTGAATTCCACACCTTCTCTGAATCCATGAATGAAAGCACCGATTCCTAGCAACAATACCACAACAGAAATTGCATAGGCAACTTTTCTGTATTCAATGAACTTGAAGCTTGCATGTTTGAATATGCGGCGTGAAAGTGGCGTGAAATATTTGAAGTGACGGTTTTTATTCGTGTAGAAATCTGTGATCAATCTTGATAATAAAATTCCGCAGAATAATGAAAGCAGGATACCGAGTATCTGCGTTGTTGCAAAACCAAGTACTGGCCCAAGACCGAAATAGAACAATATCAGTGCGGTTAATAATGTAGTAACGTGCGCATCTAATACCGGTGCTAACGAACGCTTATAACCATCACTCACAGCCTGCTGATAGCTTTTCCCTCGCGACAGTTCTTCTTTGATACGTTCAAAAATAATTACGTTCGTATCCACTGCCATACCAATGGTAAGCACCAGACCCGCAATACCAGGCGCAGTGAGTGTTGCATGCAACGAACTCAATACTCCAATAGTGAAAAGCAGGTTGAAGATTAATGCAATGTTCGCAACCCAGCCGGCAGTGTTATAATAAACCAGCATCAATGAAAAAATCACAATAAATGAAATCAGGAATGCCATTGCACCACCATGGATTGCTTGCTTCCCGAGAGTAGGCCCAACAACCTGCTCTTCTACAATTTTAGCGGGAGCAGAAAGTTTACCTGAATTTAAAATATTAGCAAGGTCTTGCCCTTCTTCCACACTTTGTTTCGTGTCTTTGCCACGCCCCATCGTGATTTGTGAATTGCCGCCGGTGATGGGCCCATTCACATAAGGAGCAGAATAAACAATATCATCAAGCACAATAGCGATCGGTTTGCCAACATTATCAGTAGTCATCTTCGCCCATATATCTGCGCCTCTTTTATCCATGCTCATTTCAACAACTACATCGCTCGTTACAGGATCATAGTCCTGACGTGCATTGTTCTTGATTGATTCGCCTTCAATTTTTGCTTTTTCAGAACCCGGAATAGTTTTGATTGCATATAATTTTAAGTAAGGCTGTGCTTTTCCATTTTCATCTACTTCCTGTTTTCCCCATAAAAATTTAATATTCGCAGGGAAGTTGTTTAGCACAATCGGATTGCTCAGATAATCATCAGCTTTGCTGGTGTCTTTTGTTGGAACAACACCAACATAATCCGGAAGCTTCGATTTATCGGTAGCACTTTGTGCTGCCCTGAATGCTTCATAAAAGAAAGGGATCAGCGGGTTGCTGTTTTTTGCATTTAATGATGTATCTTTTTTTGATGAGTCAGAAGAGTTCGCGCCATTCAGATAATTCTGCAAAGCCTTGTCTGCAGATTGAATCTGTTGCGCAATCTCGCTGATGTTATATACTTCCCAGAACTGCAGGTTCGCGGTCGACTGAAGATATTTTCTCACTCTTTCGGCATCAATGTTTGCGCCTGCAAGCTCCACTGTGATAATGCCTTTGTTTTCGTCAAGATTAATAGATGGCTGCGCCACGCCGAATTTATCGATACGTTTAGTAAGCACCTGATAAGTCTGTTTCATAGCAGCAGAAGCCTGCGCGTGTATGTAACTTATTATGGTAGCATCAGAAGCGTCAAACTTTAAATTATTGCGGCCACTATTCGCGAACATGGGAGCAAGCAATGCATTGGGGCTTGCTTCTTTGTAAGATTGCGCAAACAGGTCGATGAAGTTTACATCGCTTGTCAGTTTCTTTTGGTGTGCAGCATCGATCGCTTTCAGTAATGCAGGATCACGGGGATTATTGGCAAGGCCTTTTATCAGCCCATCCAGAGCTATGTCTAAAGTCACATTAATACCGCCCTGTAAATCAAGGCCGAGCAATAATTCGTTTTCTTTTGATTTTTGATAGCTTGTTCCCCACCATGTTATCTTGGTGTCTTTGGTGCTATCGAGCAAATGCTTCAACCTGTCTTTCGTCAATCCATCAATTGTGTCCTGATATAACGCCTGTGCTTCTTTATTGCCAGGATATTTGCTCAGGGCGGAGGGATGCGTGTTGTTCACATAGCGCTTTGCTTTTTCCTGCATGGCAGATTCGTGGCTGTTCACAAACCATGTAAAAGAAAGCTGGTAAAGAGAAATCAGAATCAGTAGCGCAGCAAAAAAGCTAACCAGTACTCTCATTGGTGTTGGTTTTTTTTAAAGAGCGGCAAAGATAGGCTTTATATTGACATTTTTAAACCAAAACCAGAGAATATTTGCCGCTTAAATGGCTGTCTGTACGCGATTTGCCTCGTTACTTGCTTATTTTTGGAACAATTCTCTCACATGAACCTCAAGCTTAGTTCTTACATCTGTTTATTTTTTTGTTTTGGGATGATCAGTGCCGCTTCGTTAGCTCAAAAAACACCCGCAGGCAAGGATCCTAAAAACCTTCTTGAAATACTGATGAAAAAATATCCTCAGTATTTTGATAACATTCTTCAAAACAAAGATTCACTCCGGGTACAGATCGTTTACACGCAGATTGACCGTGATGCAAAAAATAAAGCCAGTTTTAAAAATTATTATTTTAATGTTAGCAACAGTCACTACTTCTATCCAGCTTCAACAGTGAAAATGCCAATTGCATTTTTAGCATTGCAGAAATTGAATGAATTGAAAAAGGCGGCATTGATAAGAATTCGGCAATGGTAACGGAAAGTGATTACAGCGGGCAAACAAAAACTTTGAACGACCCGACAACTCCGGATGGAAGGCCGACTATTGCTCAATACATCAGAAAGATTTTTTTGGTGAGCGATAATGAAGCATTCAACAGGCTTTACGAATTTCTGGGGCAGGAATATATAAATAAACAGCTTTCTAAAATGGGATATGCAGGTGCAGAAATGCGCCACCGTTTGCAAGTTGCATTAAGCACAGACGAAAATGCACATACAAATCCGATCAGTTTTTATGATACAAGCGGAAAAATATTATTTTATCAGCCGATGCAATTTTCTCAATATAATTTTTCAAAGCGGAATGATTTTGTTGGTGCCGGATATTATCAGGGAAATAAATTGATCAATCATTCAATGGACTTCTCTCAAAAGAACAGGATTAGCCTGGAAGATTTACACGATATTTTGAAACGTGTGATCTTCCCCGAATCATTTGCTGCAAAACAACGGTTTAATTTAACCAATGGCGATTATAAATTTTTGTATCAGTATATGTCGCAATATCCGGGTGAAACAAAATATCCGTCGTATGACACTGCAGAAATATGGAATGGCATTGGCAAATTTTTATATTGGGGCGCAGACAAAGGAATGCTTCCTGAAAACATACGGATATTCAACAAAATCGGAGGCGCCTACGGGTTTTTGATTGATGTGAGCTATTTTGTTGACTTTGATAAAAAGATCGAATTCATGTTGAGCGCTGCTATTTACTGCAATAAAGATGGCATATTGAATGACGACAAATATGATTACGAGAGCGTTGGTTATCCATTCATGAAACAGCTTGGAAGAATGATTTATGATTATGAATTGAAACGAAAAAAAGATTATGATGCAGATTTGTCGAAATATAAAATGCGATACGACAAGTGAGTTTTTATTTCCACAGTTTTGTTAATCAAAAGTTATCAAACGCAATACTGTAGCCATTTTGCGGATGATTCTCCACACAACTTGTAGACTTCTTTTTTTTCAGCCACATTCTTATCCACATCATTTCCTCAAGTTATGTTTTAATAAAAAATTTTAAATGGATGAGTGTCATGAGATAGGCGGCGATATTAATTTTTTTTCCTCTTTCATTAACAAATCATGTTCCATTCAAGGCATTTTTATTGGTAAAGGTTAAGCAAAACAAGATTTACTTACCTCAATCAAAAATGTTTTATGAAACAAATGAAATTCAATTCCGGAAAAACAATCCTGGCGCTGTTGTTAGGTTTTAGTGCAGTTGCATTCATTAATGCTTGTTCGAAAAAGGATAATAATACAACTCCTCCAGCCACTCAAAATGCGTATGTGTCTGTGACAAATGCATCTCCTTCGTCCAACGTTTATGCTGTGTATTCTGATACGATGAATATTTATTCATCAGGCACTTTAGGATATGGAACAACAACAGGAATCAGCGGGGGGAATCCTTACGAAACAATTGTTGCAGGCAATCACACCATTAAGCTAACTTCAGGTGGCAGCACGGTTTTGCTTGACAGCAATGGAACTTTTACCGGAAACAATTACTATTCTTTTATCGTTTATGATACGGGTGAAAATTTAAAGACACTCTCATTAAAGGATAATTTGACAGCGCCGTCAAGTGGAAATGCAGAAGTTCGTTTTCTGAATTTATCGCCTAACTCAACAGCATTAAATGTATGGCTGATCAATACAGATACTACGATGAAAGATTCTGTTCAGTTTTCTAATGTCGGCTATGCTGGAACAGGGTCAGTTTCTGCAGATTCTCTGGCATCTTTCAAAACCGTTACAGCCGGCACTTATAAAGTGTTGGTGAATTCAATTGCGAATCTGAATTTGTTCATGATGGATTCGATCACTTTGTCATCAGGCAAAATTTATACATTGTACTCAAAAGGCTATGTGAATGGTATTAATAATACAGATAGCCTTGGTGTTGGTGTGATCAATAATTTCTAAATATTCAAAAGCTTCTCTGAGGACTTATTGGATTTCCATGTTGCTCATTGCTGAAATTTTTTTTCGCCAATGAGCAACTTATTTCTTTAATGAATCCTGTCTCCGCGCACTTCTAAATTTTTCATCAGCGCTGATTCATATTCAAGCCATTCTTTCCAGCGCTTATGCACTTTTTCTTTGTCGATATAATTTTCAGAAAGCTCAATGAACAAATGATAATGCCCGGCTTCACTTTCCATGAACCTACGATAAAAATTTCGCAGGTATTCGTCATCTAATCCTTCGCTCAATCGTTTGAAACGCTCACAGCTTCTTGCTTCTATCAATGCCATCGTTAATAATTGATCAAGCAATCTGTCTTCCTCGCCTCCGCCTTTTTTCTGAAATTCGATTAATTTATTTACATATTCATCTTTGCGCTGCTTCCCTAATTTTAAATTTCTTTTTTGCAGTTCGGCGAGAACCAACCTGAAATGTCCCCATTCTTCGGTAACAATCGGTGATAGTTCGTTCACCAATTTTTCTTTAGAAGGATAACGCTGGATTAATGAAATGCAGCTTGCTGCAGCTTTCTGTTCGCAGTATGCGTGATCAGTTAGAATTTCTTCTAATGAAATGCTCGCAAGATCAACCCAGCGTGGATCTGTTGGAAGCTTAAGGCCGAGGATATTTTTAGTTTGAACCATTTGTGATTATTATCTCTGATTTTCCGATTTCTTTATTTGTTTCTTTGCATCAAATGTTGACAAAGATATGAATGAAGATTTTCTGCATAAAAAGCTTAATGAGCGAAAAGAACAAAATGCGTTCAGGCAATTAAGATTACCAGATCATAAAATTGATTTTTGCTCCAATGACTATTTAGGCATTGTAAAGAATAATTTAATTATCTGGAACCAAACTGAAAACTGTAAACTGAAAACTGAAAACTTGCGTCATGGCTCAACCGGCTCGCGTTTGCTGACGGGCAATTATCCATTGATTGAAGAAACAGAAAAGCTGATTGCAAAATTTCACGAAGCCCCGAGCGGTTTAATTTTTAATTCAGGCTATGATGCTAATGTTGGTTTATTAAGCTGTGTTCCGCAAAGAGGCGATACCATTATTTATGATTATTTAAGCCATGCATCCATCCGAGATGGCATCCGTTTAAGCTTTGCAGAATCATTTTCGTTTGCACATAACCGTTTGGATGACCTGGAAAAGAAATTGAAAGTTTCGAAAGGAAATGTTTTTGTTGTAACGGAATCCGTTTTTTCAATGGACGGCGATTGCGCACCATTGAATGAAATTGTATCGCTGTGCGAAAAATATAATGCTCATTTGATTCTTGATGAAGCACATGCTACAGGAGTAGTAGGCGAAAAAGGAGAGGGGCTTGCTCAACATTTGGGCTTGCACGAAAAATTTTTTGCACGCATGCATACATTCGGGAAAGCAGTTGGTTGTCATGGAGCAATTGTTTTGGGAAGCAAAACTTTGCATGATTATCTTATTAATTTTTCAAG
>DATGIX010000085.1:0-3157 GCA_035295505.1 Puia sp.
TTGAAAGTGTAATCAAATCCTTTTAATATTATTTTCTCTCCATAGCTTTTATATACTTTTTTTAGCTCTGCAATTTTTCCGCCAAGTCGTGTCATTTTCATTTGCAACTGAACCTGCTCGTCTTCAATTTTTTGTTTTGCTTTTGATTCTACCACATAAAAATTATCCTGTCGGCTTTTGCTCTTTGTGGTTCTTGCTTTTGGTTGTTTGCGCATCCACTCCAATTCCTTTCTATATAAATTTTTTGCTTTGTCGATGCTCGCTGAATCGCTTTCAATTCTTGCTGCTTTCTTTTCGATATAATTTTGATAATCGCCTTTGTGAACATATAAATTGCTTCCTTCCATTTCCCAGATTTCTTCGCACACATTGTCTAAAAAATAACGGTCATGTGTAACTAATAACAGTGTCACTTTTTCCTGGTTCAGATAATTTTCCAGCCACTCCACCATTTCAACATCCAGATGATTAGTCGGTTCATCCATAATCAATAAAACATGCTTATGCTCAAAGCCAATATCAATAAGCGTTTTAGCAAGAGCTACTCTTTTTCTTTGTCCGCCGGAAAGCGAGCCCGCAGTTTGATGAAGATGATGAATATTCAGCTTGCCAAGAATCTGTTTCACTTTGGTGTCAAAATCCCATGCATTCAGTTCATCTAATTTCACGATTGCATCGCCGATTTTATCCGCATCTTCTTCATCACTGGCAGCTTCAAATTCTTTGATGGCATTAATAACAGGATGGTTGTGATAAAAAATATTATCAAGAATGGATTTGTCTTCCACAAAAGTCGGCTCCTGCTCAAACAATGCAACAGTCACATCTTTGTGGATCCACACTTTGCCGCTCTCAGCAGTTTCTTTGCCGGAAAGAATTTTTAATAATGTAGATTTTCCGCTGCCGTTTTTCGCAACTAGAGAAATTTTATCGCCTTCTTCAATATTAAAAGAAATATTTTGGAACAGGGGCTTTATGCCGTAGGATTTGCTCAGCCCTTCAACAGAAACATAATGCATGCTGCAAAGATAAGCAGGAAGCAAGGTATAAGAGACAGGAACAAGAATCAAGAAAACAAGGGGCAAGGAAATTAGAGTATAAGATACAAGAGACAAGGCACAATATTGAACCTTGTGCCTTGTCTCTTATATTTCTTGAGCCTTCTTATTTATTTCATTTTTGCAACATCAGGTGGTGCAACAGGTGCAGGCACTTTATTAACGATTGGTGGCAATGCTTTCAAATAAGTGAATATCGCTTTCAGATCATCATCAGTAGCTTTGCCAAAATCCTGCCAAGGCATTGGTGGCAATATTGGTCGCCCGCCTTCCTGGCCAAGATGCTTGCCGGTGCGGATAGTTTTTACAAACACTTCTTCTGTCCATGCGCCGATTCCTGTTGCGGTATCAGGAGTGAGGTTAGCACTGAAAGAGATCCCCCATGGGCCAACAGCTGAAGTAAGGTCAGGGCCGAACAAAATCCAACTCCCGGGCTTCAAAGAGTTTTTATCAATAGGAGGCATTGGCATTTGAGCGGGATGTCCTGATAATAATTTAGTAGTGTCAGGTACCGGGCCCTCTGCTGTCATTACTTTAGGCGAATGGCAATCGTTGCAGCCAACCATAGTGACGAGATATTTACCACGCTCAATCAATTCAGCTTGTGACAATTCTTTTTTTGCAGGTTCTGCTGGCTGCTGGGCAGGAGGTTGATTATTACAGCCGACTTGTAATAAAACCGTGCAGCTTATCAATAGGAAACTGCAAATGACAAAATACTTTTTCATTGTAGTTAGTGTATTAAGGGTTGTAAAATAAAACTGCGAAGGAAAGGCCGTTATTTTGAATAGGATGGGCGTTAACGTTACTGATTACTAAAGTAACAATAATTGACAAAAGAGAAACAAATATTTTGGAGAAGCTATAAACAAAAAAGGAACAGTTTGCTCTGTTCCTTTTGCTATTATCAAATTAAAAAATATTATGCCTGCTTGATGAGCTCGATGCCTACATGAATGCGAACATCATCGGAAACAACAATTCCACCAGCTTCAGTAGCGGCATGCCACTTAAGACCGAATTCTTTGCGATTGATTTTTCCGCTGATGCTAAAACCTGCGCGGCTATTTCCCCAGGGATCTGTTATGATACCACCAAATTCTACATCTAATTTCACCTGTTTTGTTACATCGCGGATAGTAAGATCGCCATACAATTCATAAGAACCATCATTATCCACGTTTTCATATTTTGTAGCTGTGAATTTAATCTGCGGATATTTTTCTGCATTGAAAAAGTCATCACTTTTCAAATGCCCGTCTCGTTGCTCATTTTTTGTGGTCACAGAATCAACATCTGCGGTGAAGCTTATTTTTGCAGTAGTGAAATCTTCACCTTCTGTTTCTGCATCTACTGAATATTTTGTGAACTCCCCTGTGACATTGCTGATCATCAGGTGCTTAATTTTAAAAGTAACTTCTGAATGTGTGGGATCCAGAACCCATTTTATCTTTGCCATATTTTAATATTTAATGTTTAAACATCAAATTTATAACCTTTATTGATCCTGACAAAATTTTGCCTGCGTAAATGACAATTTCTTAACCTATATTAATTTTTTCTTTGCCGAACGCTTCGAAGATTTTTTGATTGATGTCGCTCTTAAGCTGGGCTCCTTTATTGATATCAAATGCCCAAAAGAATATCTGAAGATCTGTTCCTGATTGTGCCATATTTTTTATTAAGAACTGTGGCTCTGGATTTTTCATCACGCCTTCATCTGTTTCAAAAATTTTTGTGATGATTTCTTTTGCCTGAGGTACGGTGGCATTATCTGTGATTTTGAAATTAAGTTCCACACGCATGTGCGTGTTGTTCAATGTCCAGTTGGTGAGCTTTTGTGAAAGCATATCACCATTCGGGATGATTACTTCAGCGCCATCAGGTGTAACAATCCTGCTTGATCGGATCCCTATTTCTTTTACTCTTCCAGTGTTGCCGCCGATGTCAATAATATCACCAACTTGTATTGGCCTTTCAATTGCTAAGATTACTCCGGAAACAAGATTATTCACGATGTTTTGTAAACCTAAGCCAATGCCAACTCCTAATGCGCCGATAATAATTGTTACTTTATCAAGTGGGATACCGGAAGCGAG
>DATGIX010000086.1:0-4665 GCA_035295505.1 Puia sp.
CGATTAATAATATCGTGCTTGCCTGTGACCTTACCAACCCAAGTGAAAATATTCCCGTTAAATATCTCAAAGAACTGAGAAATATTTTTCATGCAGTGCTAAATGTAATCACAGTCAATACAAACAAAATTGAGCAGCTAAAATCAAGCACCGAATTCGCATCGCTCAGCAATCTTTTGCATGACCTCTACCCTACTTATCATTTCAACATTGCCAATTCTGTGGAAGAAGGGATCAATAAATTCCTCGAAGAGCACAATGCCGACCTGCTGTTGTTGCTCCCGAAACAACATGGGTTTTTTGAGTTTCACAGAAGCCACACCCAAAAAATGATATTGCATGCTGATATGCCGGTGATGACAATTCATGAATAATTTTGCATTAAAATTTTAATTGTGAGACGCAAAAAAGCAATGCACATTTTTGAAAGCAGGTTCAAAAAAATAAACACCAGCTTTCAGGCAGTCATTGCAAATTTTGCTACGGAAGATATTCACAGGTTCAGGGTCGAGATAAAGAAACTCAGAGCCTTTCTCCATGCAATAAACTCAGGGCGAAAGCAAAGCAACAAACTTACATTACCAAAACGGTTAAAGAAATTTTATTCAGCTATCGGAGCAGTAAGAAACCTGCAATTGCAACAGGAGCGCATCATTAAAATGGCAAATGATACCGGTGATGTGCAACCTCTAAATTATTTGAACTTGCTCCATGCCGAAGCAAATGCTCATATCAGAAAAGCAAAAAAAATATTTGCATCACCTCAAATGCTGAAGAAAGAAGAAAAAAAGCTGCTACATACTTTTACGAAAAATAACAAAGCTGCATCAGCAAAGAAATTCTTTTCATTCGAATCAGCTTTATTAAAAAAGCAATTCCCTTTATTAGCAGGGCAAAAGGACGAAACACTCCATTCCATCAGGAAAATATTGAAAGATGTTTCTTACATACAGCCATACATCAGCAATAAAACCCGGCTTGCTCTGCCTGTGGAATTATCAAATCAAGATTTTGTGAAATCGCTCACTGATTTATTAGGCGACTTTCAGGATGCTTGCACAGGCTTGCTTTTTTTGCAGCCATTTTATCTTGACCAAATCCCGGAAAACGAGCGCATATTGCTTATGAATATTAAAATGGAATGGCAGGACGACAAAGAAAAAATGAAATGGCAATTTTGTGAGCTGTTCGGAAACAGATTTTCTTCATCTCCATTTGAAAGCAAAACGGAAAAACTTGCCATCTTAAATTAATTCACATTATCTGAATTTACCGAACGCCAACATTGATGAAGCTCATGTTTCAGGATGACCACCGTCCTTTATTTCGTTTCTTCATCAACATACATTTGTCTTGAAATTTAATCACATTTTAAAATAGGAGGTTTTATGTCAACCAAAGCATTAGCAAAGCAAAACGAATTTCTTCCTTCAACATTCAACGATTTTTTCAAACCCTGGAATGAATGGTTTGATAAGCCGTCAAATTTTTGGGGCAAAGAGCTGACTGTTCCCGCAGTGAATGTTTCTGAGAACACAAAAGATTTCAAAGTTTCTGTTGCCGCACCCGGAATGAAAAAAGATGATTTCAAAATTGATGTGGAAGGTGATATGCTTACCATCAGCGCCGAAACAAAACAGGAAAAAGAAGAAAAAGATGAAAAGTACACCAGGAAAGAATATAACTATTCTTCTTTTTCGCGCAGCTTCACACTTCCGGAAACAGTGAACAAAGAAAAAATTGAAGCGACCTATGAAAACGGGGTTCTTCAATTAGTACTGCCAAAAACAGAAGAAACAAAAAAGCTTACGTCTAAGCATATTGCAGTTAAATGAGTGTCAGGTTTGTTTCTCGGTTCCCAGCCGCCACGGTGGCTGGGTTTTTTGTTTAGCAAAATCCTACAGATTATTACTTTAGTTTCCCAATAATGAAAATCGCATTTCTTACGGCCTTCTTCTTCGTCATGAATACGGTTTCTGCACAAAACAAAGCTGTTGAGGAAAAAAATATTGAAAGCAAAGCAATTAAATTGAATGACACTTCGCTGATTAAAAAATTTTATCAAATTTCCCATCAAAGATTATTCTGGTTTGCACAGAACAATTCATCGCAGCAATTAAGAGCAGTTTTCAAAGATATTATTGACAGTGCAGCGAATATTGGTTTAAATAAAGCCAATTATCATTACGAAGAGATTGAGAAATATGCTGATGATTTTTTGATTTCATCAGATAGCGATTCTTTATTAAAAACAGATATGATTTTTACAGACGCCGCCATCACTTTCAGCAAAGATGTTTTTCATGGCGCTGGCATTAGCAGTTGGGTCAATTCCGATGCAATTTCTCCGAAATACGCAGAAGAGAATGACAGATACATTTTAAATAAATTATCTCAAGCAAATTCAGATTCTTTATTAGAACAATTCATTAGTTCGCTTGAACCAAAAGAGCTCGGATATCAAATACTTAAACAAAAACTAAAAGAACAGATACAGAATCATTCTGATGATACAATCAGGCAGCTAAGCCTATCTCTCAATTTATTTCGATGGATCCGTCATTTTAACGTAAAGGAATATATCGTAGTTAACATTGCTTCTGCTACGCTCAGATATTATCAGGATGATGCCCTCAAACTGACCATGAAAGTCGTTGTTGGGAAGCCATCTACCAGAACACCAAGGTTTGCTGCTTATTGCAATGAGATCGTATTATATCCCTATTGGAACGTGCCGCATAAAATAGCAGTAAATGAATTGTTGCCGATTGCCAGGAAATCGCCAGATGTTCTGGAATTAATGAACATGCAAGTGCTCGACAATAAAGGAAGCGTTCTTGATATGAATAAAATAAACTGGAAAACATTCAACAAAAATAATTTCCCTTATCGTTTCCGTCAATCAACAGGCTGCGATAATGCATTAGGTGTGATTAAATTCAACCTCACAAGTCCTTATGATGTGTATATGCATGATACGAATCTGAAGTCGGCATTCCAATCGGGTTATCGCTATTACAGCCATGGCTGCATCCGCGTGGAAAAGCCGATTGAATTGGGGAATTATTTGCTGGATAATAAACTGGATTCTTCTTTTCTCCAATCCTGTTTAAAAAATCAGGTATCCATTCCTGTTACTCTTGGCAGGAAAATACCTGTTTTTGTTATATATACTCCGGTAGAAATAGATGATTCAGGGAAGGTGAGGTATTACAAAGATATTTATCGCTTGTTTCGCTGAGCAAGTACAATTTAAGAAAGAGTTTTTTCTCCAATCTCATTTCTCGTCTTGCTCATGATGTCGTAAAGATTCTCAACATCGGCAAGATTGCATAAGCCGGTGCCTTCATTTAACGTGGAGGCTGTGCCGCAGGCTACTCCGTATTCAACAGAACGGATAATGTCTTTGCCAATCTGCAAACTGTAAACAATTCCTGCGACCATGCTATCACCTGCACCAACACTGCTTTTAGTTTTAACAGGAGGCGCAGCAATTTGCCGAACGATATCTTTTGTCACAAGCAATGCTCCCGAAGCGCCAACGGATATTACAATTGCTTCGCACTGATTTTTGTCAATGATATCTTTTGCAGCTGTCACAATTTCTTCCCCCTTTAGCTCATTAACACCAGCCAAAATGCTTAACTCGTTTAAGTTTGGCTTAATGAGATAAACACCTTCTTCCAATGCAAGCTTTAGCGGCTTGCCTTTACTATCTATTATACATTTGGCATTTTTCTTTTTTGCGATAGAAGCAATTCGGGCATAAATATCATCAGGAACTCCCTGAGGTAAGCTTCCGCTCGCAACTATATATTCAATACTGCTAAGCACTTCAACAACCTGCAAACACTTCTGCCATTCATCTTCATACACTTTTTGCCCTGGCATCACAAAACGATATTGCAGGTTTGTATGCCTGTCTGTCACAGACAAGTCCTCTCTCGTTTCATTTCTCATCTGAATGGCGCGGAAAGGCACATTTGCCTGACTTAATAATTGCTGCAATAAATCGCCGGTGTGGCCGCCTGCCAAAAAAATAGCCTCTGCTGCTCCGCCAAGTTTCGCAATCGCCCGTGCCACATTGATGCCGCCGCCGCCGGGTTCAGTCATTATGGCTTCGCAGTATAATTTTTTTTCGGGCACAAGCGATGATATGCTCGTGCTTTTGTCAATCGCGGGATTGAATGTTATGGTAACTATAGGAGGCAATGTGATTTTTTTTTGAAAAGAAATTATTCATTCCCGGATGTCATGCTGTCTTCATCAGCCTTCCATTTTATTGGCTTTTGCTCTGCAGCGTCATCACTCTTATCAGATGCTTTTGCTTTTTTTGCTTTTGCAATTATTTTTCTCCGTGTTGATGCACCTTTGTCAGGTGCGAATAGTATTCCTGCTATTGCTCCTGCGACTGCTACGCCGGCAAAAGTTGACGCCGTTTTTAATTTTTTATTCATATCACATAATTTTTTTCAGGAACCAATTATCAATACCAGAGATTAATTGCCATGTTCAATAAAGAACTCGTACAACTTCATCAGAATAAACCCAATGATCTGTCTGATATAATTCCATCCAAAAATGATCACAGAAAGCATTAGCCACAAACTCGCGAATTGAATGAATTTCATTTTATCAATATTTGAAATGAGGCTTGCCATAACT
>DATGIX010000087.1:0-19796 GCA_035295505.1 Puia sp.
CGCGTCCTGCTGTGCTTTTGCTTCATTTGATTTGGCAACATTCAGGTTAGCGATGGATTGCTCGTATTGCGCTTTGTATTGCTGCTGGTCAATCTCGTAAAGCTTTTGCCCTTTCACTACATGCTGACCATCTTTAAAAAAGATGCCGGTAATATATCCCGTTACCTGCGGTCTGATATCAACCTGGTTTAATGGAGTGACGGTAGCAGGATATTCATCATAATAAATTGCATCGCCTTCCTGTGCGGTATAAACATTTACTGTTGCCGGAGGCGGCGGCGCATTTTGCTGCTGCGGTTTTTTATCACCACAGGAAACAAACAATGCTGCTGCTATTATCAAAGTTCCTGCCCATCTGAGATTTTTTGTCATAATAGAAAAATATTTTCGTTTATCCATGTACGTTATATTTTTTTCACGCGACGAGCGCAAAGAATGCAACGAGAACATCGAACTCATTTTTAAAAATCACTGATTAGGGTGATACATTTTTATTTTGTTGTTGCACATTGCTCAATAGTATTACTAACAGCACAAGAGTGCGACGCAAGAGTGTCTAATAGTAGCAATGCCGCTCAGGACACAAAAAACAACTTCAACCTAATACTGCACGGTTCCCAAGGCTTTCTGCACATCAATCTTGCTGCTCAATACCTGATACAACGCATTTGTATAATTCGATTGCGCATTTCTCAAATCAGTTTCAGCGGTGATGACATCAAGATAAGTTTTGATGCCCGACCTGTATTGCAGTTCAAGTGTGCTATACACTTCTTTCGCCAGCTCCACATTTTCTTTCAGTGAATAATAATCGCTGAGATAACCTTTATATTCCGCAAGCGCCTGCACAAATTCAGCGCTGATGCTATTTTTTGCAGACTCAATATCCCAGTCAACACGCTTCACCTGAAGTTCGGCGATGCGGATATTTTGCGTTCGTTTTGTTCCCTGAAAAATCGGGAAAGACAATTGAATACCTGCATAAGAATATGGGAAATTATCAGCGTATAGTTTTGAAAACCTGTCGTTGAGATAGGAGAGGTTGTAACTTCCAAACGCAGATACAGCAGGCAGATAGCTCCATTTCTGATATTGGAGATTCGCCAGTTGCAATTTTTTTTGCGTTTCAAGCAATTGAAATTCGATACGGTTATGATAGTTCACGATTTGATTCGTGTCAATCAAAACCTGCTTTTCCATTTCAGTGCTGTCATACTGCAATTGCAGTTCGCCCGCTGAAGGATAGCCCATCTGCAGTTTTAAGTTTGCAAGTCTTGCTTTCAATAATTCAAGGTCAGCTTTCTTTTCGGCTTTTGAATTGTTGAGCGAAATCGTTGCACGTTTATAATCTGTCTTATCAACAATGCCGCCTTGATATTGATTGTAAGAATCCTTCAGGCTTCTTTCAAGGCGAACGATATCTTCATCTAATAAATCAATTTGTTTTTGCGTGAGCAGCACATCATAAAAAGCTTTGCTCACATTCACGGCGATATTAATCTTGTCGTTTACCGTTGACTGTCTGATTTGATTGCGCACATCATTAGCCGATTTTGTAGCGAGCAATGCATCTCTGTTGAAAATATTTTGTGTAGCGCTAAAGCCAACAAAAGAAGTATTATAAGTCCCTGTTTTTATAACACTGCCATTGAAATTCGCGGAAGGAAGCTGAAAATTATTTTGATAATTGGCGTTCAGGTTTATTTGTGGGAACCAGTCAGCCAGTTTGCTTTTGATCTGATGCTCTGTTATCTGTTCATCAATCAAAGCTTGTTGTGCAAGCGGGAAATGTTTCAATGCATATTGAACGCAATTCTGGAGCGTGGCATCCTGCAACAAAGAATCATTTGACTTTTGAGAGAATGAAGAGAAGCATATTAAAACAAAGCCGCCGCTGATGAATAGCCTGTAGAAAATTTTCCTCATACTAGTTTGATATTTGCATAACCATTTTTCCGCAATAAGGTTCGGAGCATATTCAAGGAAAGATGCAATTCGTATCAATCAAATCGTAGCGATAGTGGCAGGCAAACTCGTTTTTTTAATCGCATCTTCTTAAATCGGAGTGCAAATATACTTCCCAATCAAATTATATCATGATGATTTTTTCACATAAAAAAACGGATGCATACATACTGAGTGGTAGTATACATCCATTTTCAATACTGATAGATGAAAAAGTTTTAAAAGTAATCTTTTCAAACCCTTGCCTGTTCAGTGTTTCGCTATATTTTGTTTTTTGGGTTGATTAACTGCAACAGAATTTCAGCAGTCAGGTTATTCAAAATTTTCAATATTTCCTTTTTGCTGAGCGGGTGAACGCTCAATGGTCAATGGCGAATTGTTAATAATAAGGGGTGAATGCTCACATCCACTATTTACCATTGACCATTCACTACTATGCTATAATTCCCTCGAGATATTCCTTCAGCGATTTGCCAACAATATATGTCCATCCCTGCTCGAAGCTTGTTCTTGCAAAGTCCGGCGAATCTTGTGGGAAGCTTTCCAATCCTTCATGTGTAAGTTTCAATGTTGTTTTATCGCCTTCCGGAAACAACTCAAAAGTCACCAATGAAATTCCCTGATAATCTTCATATCTCCAGGTGTAAGAAAGTTTTTTATTCGGGATGGCTTCTTTCACAACGCAGAGATGCACATAAGTTTTCTGCTCGCTTCCGCCGTTGAAGGTAAATTCAAAACCGACTTCCGGTTTGAAATCTGCGATATCAAAATACCATTTCTTCATTTCATTTTTATCCGTCAACGCTTTCCAGATTGTTGATGCAGGTGCATTGAAAGTTCTTTCAATAACAAAAGGTTCGTTTTTCATTTTTAATAATTTTAATAATAATAAGATTTATTATTTCTCATTCAGAAATTTTTTGATGATTCCAACGGTCATGAGTATCGTTTCATTATCAGCAGAAGAACTTTCGGCTGTGCCTATATAAGAACCATGCGTAGCAGGAAGAATCATTAATCTTGAGCCTTTGATTAATTTCGACATGGCAACAGAGTGCTCGGAAAGAATCACGTCCCGGTCGCCATTGATAATTAATGTTGGCGCTTTTATTGAACTCAGCACTTCATCTTTCCAATCTGTGAAATATTGCATCCGCTCTTTGTCTTTAGTGAACATGGTTAATAATCCAATCGTGTCAGGATTTATTTTAAGATACGCATCTTTTAGCGGCTGCGGCATCACTCCTAATGTTGCATGTGGAAATCCTTCGAAAAAACCCGGAGGGAACCCTTCTCTTTTATAAAATGTGGAAGCAAGGATAAGCTTCTGCACTATTTCAGGATGGCGATTTGCAATTTGCATAGCCGTATTTCCGCCATTGCTAAATCCAAAAAAAGAAGCTTTTTCTATTTTGAGATTTTTCAGCAATGTGACAACATCATCAGCATCCTGCTCAAAGCTTTCGGGCGAATTCCTGTCGCTCGTGTGCCCGTGTGCCTGCAATTCAACCGCAATCACTTTATAATCTTCAGCGAGCATTGGCAGTATCTTGCCAAAACTAGTAGTGATGGTGGAACCTCCGCCATGAATTAAAACAAGCGGTTGTCCCTGTCCGTGAATTTCATAATACATTTTTATGCCATTCACATCTGAATGGCCACTTTCGAAATGAATACTGTTTGCCATTGTTTCTTTTTTATTTTGTTCAGGCTGACTGTTATTGCACGAAGCCAGACACAGAACAATTAAACCGATATAAAAAATAGTCTGTTTCATTGCATGATTTAAAAATATTTTGTTAATAAATATTATTGGTTTGTTACCAATTCTTCCAAACGCACAAGACTCTGTGACCATCCTTCATCCATTCCGCCGACATAAGGTTTTGCTTCGTCGCTCACATCATTAACCACTGCATGCAAAGTGAGTTTTGTGTTCCCGCCATCTTCTTCAAAAGTCACAGTGTTCATTACTTCAAAAATTGTCTTGCCGTTTTTATCCAACGCACCGCTCATGAACACAATTTTTTCGGGCTTGATAATTTCTATGAACTCGCCTTTCATCGGATACACAACTCCATCCGGTGCTTTCATTTCGATATATATTTTTCCGTTTGGCTTTGCATCAATCTGGCAAACCGGGTTTGTGAAACCACCTGGTCCCCACCATTTGGCAAGTTGATTCACATCTATCCACGCATTGAAAACTGTTTCACGAGGTGCTTTGAAGATACGCGTCAACGTTAGTTCCTTGTCAGGAGCAGCAGTTTGGAGATAAGATTCCAGGCGACCAATGGTTTGTTGCAAGCCAACATCAGCCTTGAATGTTTTCACAGTCTGCTCTTTAATTTCAGGGGTGTCGAACAACATGTGAAAATGAAGGATTGTTTTTTGATGCCGCGCTTCAAACGTAATCGTCGTGCGATGTTTTGGGGCAGTGACGTGTTTGAACACTAATTTTTCCGGCTTTACTATTTCCTCATATACAATTTCATTCCTATAATCAGTGCCATCAGGACCGTGCATCACCAAATCCCAATGCCCGCTTTTCTGCACTTCCATTTTATGAATAGTAATTGAAAATCCATCCGGTCCCCACCAGTTTTTTATATGCTCAGGTTCTGTAAATACTTTCCATACCAAACTTCTCGGTGCGTTCAAAACGCGTGTGATGGAAAGCTCTCTGTCTGCTGTGTCGCTTTTGGCTGCAATAGTTTGTGACATGATTTTAATTTTTGATTAGTTGAAAATTATTTTGATTTCTTGTTTCTTGCTCCTTGTACCTTGTTTCTTTTCCCTTGCGCCTTGTTTCTTTTTGTATTCTTCTGTAATTCACTCAGGTAATTCTCCAGTGCATCAAACTTGGCATTCCAGAATTGTTTGTACTGTTCCACCCAATCAGAAACTTCGCCGAGCTTTTGCAACCGTGCTTCGCAATAGCGTTCACGCCCATGCTGCTTGATTTCAATAAGACCGCATTCAGTCAGTATTTTGATATGCTTGGAAATAGCAGGACGGCTCACATCAAAATTTTCCGCGACCGCATTCAGATTAAGCGACTGAGTCGCAATCATGTTGATGATGGCTCTTCTGGTCGGGTCAGCAATGGCTTGAAAAACATCTCGTCTCATGTTGTGATTATTATTTATGTAACGATTCGGTTACAAATATATAAGTAACCATTTGGTTACACAAATTTATTTTTTGATTATTTTTTTGGAGCAGAATGATGATACCAGCATTAAGCCTTGATGAGACATCGTTGCGTCGCAATCCGTTCATCTGTTGTGCTACTATTAAGCGATGAGGCAGCTTGCGCTTAAAACTTAACATTCACTGAGGAAGACATTTCAGCTTTGGATATTTGCGCAGAAATCAGTTGAAGGTTGAATCATTGAATGATTAACTCTGATTTATTTCCTAAGAACTTACCAAAATCTTTTGCTTTTTCTTGAATAAGGCTGAGAATTGCTTTATTCTTCGGTGTGAAAAATTCCGTTTCAATTAGAAGCTTTTTATTAAGAACACTGCGCTTCCATTTCCCAATCACATTTCCATTAACGACAATGATAGGCCAGAAAATGCCATTTGCAGATAAAGTGTTTTTCTGATGCTCGGGCAGTAATGAAGCAGTTCTGTTTTTATAGCTGATTAGGAATTCATCATATGCAGGAAGAAGGTGTACAGAATCTTTCTGAAGTTTAGGCACAACAAAAGAATCAGGAAGCCAATAAATTTCATTATTGATTTTTTCTGCACTGAAGTTTTTCTTTATCATTTCAAGTGCGTGAGTTGCATCTTTCACCGGCAAGCCTGACCACCAGATAAAATCTTTCAGAGTAGCAGGGCAGTGGCTTGTGAAATATTTCTTGGCGAGCAATGCTAAGGCATCATCTTTCGTGATTGTTTTATTTTTTGGAACACGTTCAGCAAGCAATGCATAAGTCTGTTTATTGTTTTTGATTCTCCCGCTGCAAGCAATGCCATCCGTTTCTGCTCGATACATGATATGAACAGGCATTTCTTTTTCCGTAGGAATTTTTGCTTTTGAAAGAATTTGCATCAGTTCTTCACGCGTCAGATGGTTTCCGTCGCGCAAAGATTTTTCGATGATGTTATTCGCTTTGAAAATTATTGTCTCTGTCAAGCCTAAAAACTTGTGCCTTGATTTTACTCCGGCTATCATTTGCGGAGCGGTCAGTTCAAGCATCCAATAAATATCATCTGCAGCAACAAAATGCCAGGTCGGGCGCATGAGATGAGTTCTGATAATTTCTCCATTATGGATAGCTTTTTCAATTTTTTTACCTGTTGCATACTGAAGCCTTAATCCAACTGCAAATTTCGCCATAGCATAGTCCTGCGCCTGAATAGCCCCCATATATGAAACAAGTTGTTTCGCAGATTTAAATTTTGACGATTCGATTTGTTGACTCAATAATCTTGCAATTGCGATGTCTGAAAATTTCATACACTCAAGTTATACAATCATTCTAATTTGCTAAAAACAAAAAGGCGGATAAAATTTTATCCGCCTTTTTAATAATACATTTAAAGATTACTTTTTTTCTTCTTCTTTACCTGTTATCTTATCCCACAAGTGGTGTGCTTTGTCTTTCAGCTCATCTAATTTTTCTCCTGCTTCGTGTTGCAACTTGCCTGATTTTGCATCTTCCCAAACCTGGCTTGCTTTTGCTTCAACATCGCCCGCTACTTCGCCTGCTTTGCTTTTTAAATCGTTGAGAGTAGCAGATGCTTTATCTTTCAGCTCATTCGCTTTGTCTGATAAGGATTGATTGTCTGACATAATAAAATGGTTTGTTAGTGAATAAATAATTTTAGAGCATTGAAAGGTAGGGATTTTCAATAAAACAGGTCCCATTTTTTGTTTGATAACAAAACGATAACGGATAAAATCGGAGCACCCAATGACTGTAGGTATTTTGAGAACCCATCTTCAATCAATTCTTATCAATCTGTTCATCAATCTCTTTCTTAATGTTGAGATAAATTTCTTTCATCGGTTCATCAATAAAAAATTTTTTAACGAAAAAGAGCGCTGCATAGTTTCTTTTATTATCGACATAGGGCCATGCACCAAAAAATCCAGGGCTGGTCAGCACCAAACTATTCCCGTTGTTGTCAGCTTCCTGAATCCATTCACCACATGCATAATTAAAACCAAAAGCACCTTTCGGTGCATATTTTATCATTGATAAATTAGTTTGCGCTTGCTGCATTAATGAAACTGATTTCTCGCTCAATACTTGTTTGCCATTATAAGAACCTCTGTTTAAAATCATCTCTAAAAAATGCATATAGTCATTAGCTGTAGAATTCGCTCCGCCTGAAGGACTGACGAGACCGCTTTTGCCAAAAGTTGTATTGTTCATATCAAGTGGCTTTGCAATCCGCTCCTGAAAAACTTCTTCAAAGCTTTTGTTGCTGATGATTTCCAGAACTCTTGATGCGATGTTCAACCCCATGCTACTATATCTGAATTCAGTTCCCGGAGCAGCAATCATTTTTTTATTTTTTGCAAAACTGTTCACTTGTTCTTCAAGAGAAGGAAAATTGTTTTCATCTAAAAGGCTAAAAAGATTCATCGATGATGTCTCGATGCCGGTTGTATGAGAAAGGCAATTTTTTATTTTGATATTCCCTTTTCCATACGTTGAGAAAATTGGCAAAAATTTTCCAACAGTATCTTCTAAAGACAATTTTCCTTCATCAACAAACGTCATCACCAATGCGGCACTCAGCCATTTGCTGCAGGATGCAATTTGAATGATTTTATCTGCACTCATGTTCCCGATCTGTTTCTGATAGATGATTTTTCCATCTTTAAAAATCATCGCACAAATATTGCCGCCTAATTTTTTCTGATGCAGCCCTAATTGTTTGCTCACATCATCGAAATTATATTGTGCTATGGAATGCTGAAATAAAATCAACAGAAATGCAAACGATAATAAAAGTTTCAGGAATATTTTTTTGAGAATCATTCTTTACAATTTGAATTTATCTGACTGTCAATCGCTTCTTTCAATTGTTTGTAAAACGTTTTATTCTGTTCTTCTTTTGGTTTGGCAACAATAATAATAGCTGCATAATTTCTGCATTTGTCAATAAATGGATAAGTTCCAAGCAAATTATTACAACCTATCACTGAACTTGTACCATCGCTGCTCACATCTTCGATCCATTCTCCAAGACCATAATGTTTTCCTTCATCTAATTTTGGGATATACTTCACCGGTAGTTGAACAAATTGCGCAGTTTCCATTTCGTTAATAGATTTTTCACTTAAAATTTGTTTTCCTTCAAACATGCCTTTATTCAAAAGCATCGACAGAAAATTGATGTAGTCGAGGGCTGTTGAGCGTGCTCCACCGGAAGGATTTACTGCGCCGCCTTCTTCGTTGGAAAAACTGGTGCCGCGCATTTTAAGAGGCCTTAATAATCTTTCCTGAATCAGTCTGTCAAACCCTTTTTTTGAAATGATTTCGAGCACTCTCGCCGCAATGTTTGGTCCCATATTGCTATAATAAAATTGAGTGCCTGGATTTGCCTCAATTTCTTTTTTTGCATACGATTCCACTTCTTCCTGAAGGCTTTCGTGTTTGCTCTTGTCAAAAATTTTCCCAATTCCTGCATCTTCATGAATGCCTGTTGTGTTAGTAAGACAATTCCGAATCGTAATATAGCTCTTCATGTAAGTCGCATAAATCGGAATGTATTTGCTCACTTTATCGTCCAGAGAAATTTTTCCTTCATCCACAAAAGTCATTACTAACGCAGCCGTGAGCCAATTTCCGGCATTAAAAATCGGAGCCTGTGTTTTTGTTGTAAAATCTGTTGTCTGTTTTTGGTAGATAATTTTGCCATCTTTCCAGACTACTACAGCGAAATTATTTTCGAGCGCTTTCTGATTTTGTTTCAGCAATGCATCTACGTCTGTAAAACTGTACTGCGAAAATGCAGGCAGACAGAATAGCAGCAAGATTATCAACGAACTGCACAGGAGGCAGGGCTGTTTCATTTTTTGTGACATATTAGCAAGATTATTGGTTTGGATTGCTATTTGTGAACTTAATATTACTATTTGACAGCCATATTGATAACGCATGAAATAACCAATTGTTAACCCGAGTAAATGGCTGTCAGTAATTAACTTAACAATATGAATTTAAATAATTTCACAATCAAAGCGCAGGAAGCAATTGCTCAATCGCAGCAGATTGCTTTCAATCATTCAAACGCCAACATAGAAACGGAACATATCCTGAAGGCGTTGCTTTCTGATAAGGATTCATCTGTTGAATTTTTGTTGAAGAAAAATAATGTCAATACTAATTTCCTTGAAACGAAATTGGATGAGAGCATTGCAAAACTTCCAAAAGTAAATGGCGGCGAGCCGGCGCAGTCTATCAGCCGTGATGCGAATAATGTAGTGCTTCGTGCAGGAGCTGATTTAAAAAAATTCGGTGATGAATTTGTGAGCGTGGAGCATATTCTCATTGCACTTGTTCAGGGGAATGATAATACATCGAAACTACTGAAAGATGCAGGAGCGACTGAAAAGGGATTAATAGCTGCTGTGAAGGATTTGCGCAAAGGCTCAACCGTTTCTTCGCAAACTTCCGAAACGCAATTCAATGCGTTAAATAAATATGCAAAGAACCTAAATGAACTTGCCAAACAAGGAAAGCTAGATCCTGTCATCGGAAGAGACGAAGAAATCAGAAGAACGTTGCACATATTGTCACGCCGCTCAAAAAACAATCCGATTTTAGTAGGTGAGCCCGGTGTTGGTAAAACTGCCATCGCAGAAGGCTTGGCGCATCGAATTGTAAATGGAGACGTTCCGGAAAATTTAAAATCAAAAATTATCTACGCATTGGATATGGGCTTGCTCATTGCAGGTGCAAAGTATAAAGGTGAATTTGAAGAGAGATTGAAAGGCGTAGTGAAAGAAGTTGCCGGAAGCGATGGAGAAATTATTTTGTTTATTGATGAGATACACACGTTGGTTGGTGCAGGTGGGGGCGAAGGCGCAATGGATGCGGCAAATATTTTGAAACCTGCATTGGCTCGCGGAGAGTTGAGAGCGATTGGAGCAACAACACTCAATGAATACCAGAAATTTTTTGAAAAAGATAAAGCACTTGAGAGGCGTTTTCAGAAAGTGTTGATTGATGAGCCGAATGAAGAAGATGCGATTTCTATTTTGCGTGGATTAAAGGACAGATATGAAACGCATCATCATGTGCGCATTAAAGATGAAGCGATTATTGCGGCGGTTGAATTATCAAACAGATATATCACTGACAGATTTCTGCCTGATAAGGCAATTGACCTGATAGATGAAAGTGCCGCCAAGCTTAGGCTTGAGATGAATTCGATGCCGGAAGAATTGGATAAGCTCGAAAGAAATATTCGTCAATTGGAAATTGAACGCGAAGCTATCAAAAGAGAAAATGATGAAGAAAAGCTTCGTGAGCTCAGTGCAGAAATTGGCAACCTCAGTGTGGAAAGAGATACGTTGAAAGCAAAATGGAAACAGGAAAAAGAACTCGTGGACAAAGTGCAGAATTCAAAAGCAGCAATTGAAAGTTTAAAACAATCAGCAGAAAAAGCAGAACGCGAGGGTGACTTTGGAAAGGTTGCAGAGATACGTTATGGCAAAATAAAAGAACAGGAAAAACTTATTGAGGACTATTCGCGTCAATTGGCTTCCATAAGTGAGAATTCGCGTTTGATGAAGGAAGAAGTAGATGCTGAAGATATCGCAGAAGCTGTTGCAAAATCAACAGGCATCCCTGTTGCAAAAATGTTGCAAAGCGAAAAAGAAAAATTGTTGAACCTGGAAGATGAATTGCACAAAAAAGTAGTCGGACAAGACGAAGCAATCACTGCTGTTGCGGATGCAATCCGTCGTAGCCGCGCAGGTTTGCAAGACCCGAAGAAACCAATCGGTTCATTCATATTTCTTGGCACAACTGGTGTTGGTAAAACTGAATTGGCGAAAGCGTTAGCAGCTTATTTATTCGATGATGAGACCATGATGACGAGGATTGACATGAGTGAATATCAGGAAAAACATTCGGTAAGCCGATTGGTGGGCGCACCTCCGGGATATGTTGGTTATGATGAAGGTGGTCAGTTGACTGAAGCGGTGAGACGAAAACCATACAGCGTGATTCTGCTCGATGAAATTGAAAAAGCGCATCCTGATGTTTTCAATATTTTGTTGCAGGTCTTGGATGATGGGAGATTGACTGACAATAAGGGTAGGGTAGTGAATTTTAAAAACACTATCATTATCATGACGAGCAATATGGGCAGCAGCATTATTCAGGAAAACTTCGAAAAGATTAATGAGAAAAATAGGGATGAAGTTGTTGATGCGACCAAAGCAGAAGTCATGAGTTTGCTGAAAGAAACCATCCGGCCTGAATTCCTGAACAGGATTGATGAAGTAATCATGTTCCAGCCATTGCTGAAAAATGAAATCAGGGGCATTATTAAAATTCAGTTAAATGCGCTGAAAGATATTGTCGCAAAAAATGGGGTTATTCTGGATTTCAGCGATTATGCCATCGATTTCTTAGCCGAAAACGGATTCGACCCACAGTTCGGAGCAAGACCGCTTAAAAGGTTGATTCAAAAAGAGATAGTAAACCAATTGAGCAAGAAAATACTTGCCGGGAATATTGATAAGAGCCATCCTGTTTTGGTAGATGTATTTGATGGAACCGTCGTTTTCAGGAATGAAGCACCGGCTCAACCGAGCCGTTCATCAAACGATAAGCAACATAAAGCTGCACATTAAGTATTTTTGCAGTATCATTGTGAACCAAAAAATGGAAAAATTGTTTAAATAGTTATTATGGCAATGAAACCTAAGGAAATAGTAGAGATAATACCAACAAAGCAGATTTTTGTAGGGGACCCAAAGGCATCCGTGACGCTGATGGAATATGGGGATTATGAAAGTGAGGCTTGTGCAAAAGCGAACGAAGTGGTGAAACAATTGCTGGAAGATTTTAAAGGCAAAATCAGATTTAATTTCAGGCATTTCCCTTTAACAAAAATTCACCAGCGCAGCCTAAAAGCGGCTGAAGCTTCGGTTGCAGCAGCTCAGGAAGGGAAGTTTTGGGAAATGCATAATATATTGTTTGCCAACAGAAGAACACTTGGCACCACAAGTTTAAAATTACATTCAATCGAGGCAGGGATTTCCAGTAAAAAATTTTTAGACGATTTAGTGAATGCTACTTTTGGCTGGCAGGTTCAGGGCGATTTAAGAGAAGGAATTGACAAAGGCGTGAAAGATGTTCCGGCATTCTTCATCAATGGTGAATTGTTTGAAGGGAAACCTACTTACGACAATCTAAGCAAAGCAATCAATACAGCATTGAGGCAGACAAAGAGAAAAGCTGCTACCAAGCAAAGAGCATAATTCGATTTTAATTCATATAATAATATGTAAGCCCTGATTGTCAGGGCTTTTATTTTTCTAGTTAATAAAGAAAGTATGCTCAAAATAAAAAAGCCCTCTGTGAAAACAGAAGGCCGTCTAACGATTGCTTGCCATATGAAAAAATTGTACTTAGTAAGTCTGATAATAAATTATATAATATTTTAATTTAATTATTTTTGATGTTTGAACTACAAAATAACGAAAAAATGATGAAATAATTACATTATTTTTTCAAAATCATATAAAATACAAGTTTCTATGATTTATATTTTACCAGGGTATGCATTAATAGCTTTTTCAAGGCAATCCATAGCTCTGTTTAAAGAATCTGAATTCAGGACATAAGCAAGCCTTACTTCATTCTTGCCTAGTCCTTCAGTTCCATAAAACCCTGTTGCAGGTGCGAGCATCACAGTTTGATTATTATAAGAGAAAGACTCAAGCAGCCATTGAGCAAATTTATCTGAATCATCTATCGGCAATTTTGCAATGGCATAAAATGCTCCGCCTGGATTAGGGCAGAAAACACCTGGCATTTTATTTAACCTTTCTACCAATATATTCCTACGCTTAAGATATTCAGCTTTTGTTGCAGCAAAATAATCATCAGGCAAATCCACAGCTGCTTCGCCAAGAATTTGCGCGAATGATGGTGGGCTTAATCTTGCCTGAGCAAATTTCATGGCAGTGTCATACACAGATTTGTTTCGTGTTATTAGTGCGCCAATTCTTCCGCCGCATGCACTATAACGTTTTGAAATAGTATCCATCAAAACCACATTGTCATCTACACCTTCTAAATTCATTGCACTGAAGTGTTCGCCATCATAACAAAATTCGCGGTAGGCCTCATCTGAAAAAAGATAGAGGTCATGCTTCTTGATTATTTCTTTCAACACTTCCATTTCTTTTTTGCTATATAAATAACCCGTTGGGTTATTCGGATTGCAAATGACAATCGCTTTTGTTTTTGGAGTGATTGCCTTTTCAAATTCTTCAATAGGAGGCAATGCAAAACCATTTTCGATATAAGATGTAATCGGCTTCACGACTACATCAGCAGCTACCGCAAAGCCATTATAGTTAGCATAGAATGGCTCGGGTATTATCACTTCGTCGCCAGCATCTAGGCAGCTCATAAAGCCAAACAGTATTGCTTCCGAGCCGCCCGTGGTAATAATTATCTGAGAGTAATCAATACCAATCCCGACTTTTTTATAATACTGAACTAATTTTTTTCGATAGCTTTCATTGCCCGCACTATGGCTATATTCAAGCACTTTGAAATCAGAATTCCTCACGGCATCTAATGCCTGTTTTGGAGTTTCAATGTCGGGTTGACCAATATTCAAGTGATAAACTTCGATTCCTTTTTTCTTGGCAGCTTCAGAATAAGGAACCAATTTCCTGATAGGAGATGCGGGCATTTCCTGTCCGCGGCGGCTGATTTTTAACATGCAGCAAATGTAAGAAATGGAGGATAACTAATCAGTTGGAAGTTATGAGCTCATAGTCGGAGGATCAGAATTACAGAGATCAACTCCTGACTATCGACTTACAACTCTGAACTAAAACAAAAAATCTCCAAGGCGAAAGCCCCGGAGATTCTTGAAGTTGATTTGAATAGAAAACTATATTATAGACCAGATTTAACTGGTTTTGGCTGCTTGTCTTTTTCTGCTTCGTATTTAGTGTATGCATCGGCAGTGAGAACTTCGCCAGTAATTTTTAATTGCACTGGCAAATCGATGCCTGCAACTTTCACCGTAATCGTTTTATTAAAAGGTCCCTGTGCCGCTGCATTAAAGCCTGCAGTAATCTTATCGTTTTGCCCTTTAGCAATAGGAGCTTCCGGTTTTATGGGTGTAGTGCAGCCGCAAGAAGGAACTGCAGATTCAATCACAACAGGAGCATCACTGATATTTTCGAATGCAAAATTGTGAGTTACTGGAGCACCTTGTTTTATTTTGCCAAAGTCCCATGTCAATTCCTTAAATTTTACTACATCTTCAGCCTTTTTTTGCTGAGCAAAAATGGTTACTGATAAGGCTAATGCACTTAGGAATAAAAATGTTTTTTTCATTGCTTATTGATTTGTTTGTTTTAATAATTGTACAGACAAATTTTCAGGAGCGGAAGTTGCAGGGCTTTTATAAACCTCACCTGAAATTGTCAGTGCTTTTGTTTGATGATCTTTATAAAAAATGGTAACTGTTTTGTTGAAATGTCCTTCAGCATAGGCGTTGTAGCCTACTTTGATTACAGCAGTCGCGCCTGGCGCAATCGGTTCTTTGCTCCATTCCGGTGTTGTGCATCCACATGATGCCTGAACATTTTCGAGTCTCAAAGGCTCATTACTGGTGTTCACAATTTCAAAGTTATAAGTTGCAGGGCGCCCTTGAGGAATTTTTCCAAAATCATGATTTGTTTCTTTTAGCATTAAAAATTCAGGTGCTTTTGCAACCGTTGGCACATTTGCTGCTACAGCCTGGCTTTGCGAGCGTACTGAAAAAGATGTTATTATTAATCCTGCCAAAAAGAGAAGTCTTTTCATTATCGGGCTGATTCTTGAAGAATAAAGTTACAATCTAAACGCCAGTTTTGCCAATAAATTTTACTTTAGTTTTTATTTTTTAACAATCAAACCAAGGGCTGCTTTCGTTATTCAGATAATCCTATTTTTGTTTCATGGAAAATCTTTCGCCCGAAGAACTGATGGCGCATGAAAAAGTATCATTTGATAATTTCAGAAATGAGGTTTTAAATGATTACCGGATGGCTTTCGAAAGCCGCGAAGCCAGTCTTTTGGGAAGGAAAGAAGTCCTTACCGGGAAAGCCAAATTCGGCATTTTTGGGGATGGCAAGGAAGTGCCGCAGGTCGCACTGGCAAAATTCTTCAAGCCAGGTGATTTTTATGCAGGTTACTACAGAGATCAGACGCTGGCTTTTTCAACCGGCATTGCGACAATTGAGGAGTTTTTCTCTCAATTGTATGCTGATCCCGATATAAATAATGACCCTCATAGTGGTGGAAGACAAATGAACTCTCATTTTGCAACACCGTTTATTAATGCAGACGGAGAGTTCTTAAACCTCGTCAGTAAAAAAAATTTCACTGCAGGTCTCGCTCCGACTGCCGCTCAAATGCCGCGGGCACTTGGTCTCGCTTATGCATCAAAAGCATTCAGAGAAGTGGATGTACTAAAACAATTCGGTTATCTGTCCAATAATGGAAACGAAGTTTGCTTCTGCACTATTGGCGATGCATCGACAAGTGAGGGCCAGTTTTGGGAAACCATAAATGCTGCAGGAGTGCTTCAGGTTCCGTTAGCCATTTTTGTCTGGGATGATGGTTATGGCATTTCCGTACCAAGAAAATTTCAAACTACAAAAGGTTCTATTTCTGAAGCACTGAAAGGCTTTCAAAAAAATGCAGATACAAACGGGATAGATATTTACAAAGTAAAAGCGTGGGACTATGCCGGTATGTGCGAAGTATTTGAGGCTGGCATTAATAAAATAAGAACAACCCATACCCCTGCATTATTCCATGTGGAAGAAGTGACCCAGCCACAAGGGCATTCAACTTCAGGTAGCCATGAACGTTACAAATCTCCGGAAAGACTGGAATGGGAAAGAAAATGGGATGGCATCAAGATGATGCGTGAATGGATTGTAGATAATGAGCTTGCAAGTGAAGAAGAGCTTGAGGAAATTGAAACAACAGCTAAAGAATTTATTAGGGAAAGCAAAATATCAGCATGGGAAAAATATCAACGCCCTGTAAAAGAGCAGGTAGGCGTTGCTGTTAATTTGATTAATCAGCTCCTTGAAAAATCACCTGAGCAGGAAGATGGGCTGAAAGAAATCTTATCAGAGTTATCATCAAATAGAGAACCAAACAGAAAAGACGTTCTGCAATCTCTTTATCAGTCGATGCTCATCATTTCAGACCAAAAAGATATTTCAGCCATTAATAGGTATTATAACGAACTCCTTGCAGAAAGCAAAAGATTATACAACTCTCACCTCTATCATCAAGGCAAAAGAAGCGCTTTGAGTGTTGAAGAGATACAACCTGAGTATGATGAAGATTCGCCAACAATGAATGGATATGAAATATTGAACAAATATTTTGATGAACTTTTTTCTACCAACCCAAAAGTGCTTGCCTTTGGTGAAGATGTCGGAAAAATCGGGGATGTGAACCAAGGCTTCGCCGGATTGCAGGCAAAGCACGGATCAGGGAGAATTTTTGACACAGGCATTCGGGAGATGACGATTATCGGCCAGGGCATTGGCATCGCTTTCAGAGGGCTGAGGCCTATCACAGAGATTCAGTACTTAGATTATTTACTCTATGCTTTGCAGCCATTGAGCGACGATCTTGCAACATTACAATATCGCACTGCAGGCAAACAAACCGCACCATTAATTGTGCGTACCAGAGGGCATCGCCTAGAAGGAATATGGCACAGCGGTTCTCCTATGGGAATGATATTAAACTCGCTTCGCGGACTACACGTTTGCGTGCCACGAAATATGGTTCAGGCAGCAGGCATGTACAACACTTTGTTGCAAGGTGTTGACCCTGCTTTAGTAATAGAATGCCTGAATGGCTATCGCCTGAAAGAGAAATTGCCTTCAAACATTTTAGAATATACAGTTCCTCTGGGAATACCCGAAATAATCAGAGAAGGCGAAGATGTGACTATTGTTTCTTACGGATCAACATTGCGGATTATTCAGGAAGCTGCTCAGGCTTTGGCGAAGATAAATATCAGTTGTGAAATAATGGATGTGCAAACGCTTTTGCCTTTCGATATACATCATAAAATTCTTGACTCACTCAAAAAAACGAACCGCATTTTGTTTGTTGATGAAGACGTGCCCGGTGGTGCAGCAGCCTACATGTTCAACAAAGTAATGGAGGAACAAGGTGGGTACAGATGGCTTGATGTTGCACCGCGAACTATCACCGGCGAAGCTCACCGCCCTGCATATGCAAGCGATGGAGATTATTTCAGCAAACCCAATGCTGAAGAAGTGATTGACGCAGTGAGAGCAATGATGAAAGAATAACAAAAAAGAGTTAGGCTATTAAATTTCTGCGCAATTTCCATCACAGTTTTGGCACGGGATTGGTCACAGATTATCCGTTTATATAATTCACGCAAACCGTATGTTAATATTGAAGTTCTTTTGCAACATACGGTGCTTTTTATCGTTATTTTTGATTAAGCATGCTAAAAGCCATAAAAAATATGATTTTACAGAAAAGAAATTTGCCCGTCCTGCTACTTATTCTTGCAGGAGGTGTGTTTGTTGCATTCAGGACCCTTGGTTTCGGCGGTAATCCTACCTCAAAACACGAAAGAATTTTGCACAATGTCGGAGAGATGCTGGAAGAAATTCATTACAGCCCTAAAAACATCGATGACAAGTTTTCGCAGGAAGTATATAAAAAATACCTTGCTGATATCGATATTGAAAAAAACATATTGCTGCAATCAGATGTCGATGGTCTTGCAAAATATTCAACAACAATTGACGATGAAATTTTAGGAAAAGAGCCGCTTGATTTTGTTCCTGCAGTTTCAACCGTTTTCAAAAAAAGAATGATTGAAGCAGAACAGCTTTACAAAGAAATATTAGCTTCCCCTTTTGATTTCACAACCAATGAAGAAGCAAATTTCAATTTTGACAAAGCAGGTTTCCCTAAAACAGAAGCTGAAAGAAAAGAAGCCTGGAGAAAGAGACTTAAATACCTCACACTTGAGAGATATGCCGACATGCTTGACATTCAGGAAGCAAATAAAAACAAAAAAGATTTTGTTGCTAAGAGCGATGCTGATCTTGAAAAAGATGCACGTGCAAAAGCGATGAGGACAATGGATAGATATTTTGACAGGCTGAAGCTGAAAGCAAATGATGAAGACGACAGGTTCAATATTTTTGTTCAGGACATTGTTCAGTCAATGGATCCTCACACTGATTATTTCCCACCTGTTGATAAAAGATATTTTGACGAGCAGATGAGTGGCCATTTCTTCGGAATAGGCGCATCTCTTCTTCGTGACGAAGATGGAAATATTAAAATTGCAACGCTGGTATCAGGTAGCCCTGCTTCAAAATCTCAGCAAGTGAATGTTGGCGATGTAATCATCAAAGTTGCTCAGGGTGCTCAGGAGCCAACAGACTTGAGGGGCTTTTTTGTAGAAGATGCAGTGAAACTGATTCGTGGCACAAAAGGAACTGAAGTTCGCCTGACTTTGAAAAAAACCGATGGTACAATTAAGACAGTTTCTCTTATACGCGATGAAATTGTTCAGGACGAATTGACTTTCGCCAGAAGCGCAATCATAAATAGTGAAAAAGGAAAAATTGGTTACATCTATTTGCCGGAATTTTATGCAGATTTTGATAACCCGAAAGGCAATCGTTGTTCAATAGATGTGGCTCACGAATTGATGAAGCTCAAAGAGGCAAAAGTAGATGGAGTTGTTATTGATCTTCGCAACAACGGAGGCGGATCTCTGTATGATGTTGTGCAAATGGTCGGCCTGTTTATAAATCAGGGTCCGGTAGTACAGGTAAAAGATCGTGATGGCAAAGCTCAGGTTTTAACTGATCATGATAAATCAGTTTTATACGATGGCCCGCTTGCAGTCATGGTGAATGAATACAGCGCATCTGCATCAGAAATTTTTGCTGCAGCGATACAGGATTATAAAAGAGGAATCATCATAGGAAGCACGTCAACTTATGGAAAAGGAACTGTTCAGCGCAGCATTGCACTTGATAAAAGTGCAGGGTTCATGGAAGCCAATAGTGAGCTTGGATCTGTAAAACTCACCTTGCAAAAATTCTATCGCATCAATGGTGGTTCAACACAATTACGTGGCGTTTCATCTGATGTTGTGTTGCCTGATTTATTGGAATATTCAAAAGTTCGCGAAAAAGATAATCCCGATGCATTGCCATGGGATGAGATTCAAAAAGCTGATTATACTCCATGGAAATATGCTTATGATATTAATAATATTAAAAACGCAAGCAATGAGCGCTTGAAAAACAACTCAGCTTTCAATATTATCAGAACTGATGCTGAATGGCTTGAAAAACAAAATGACAAACAATATCCGCTCAATATTGAAAAGTACAGGCAAGAACAAAAGCAAATTAAGGCCACAGTTAAACAGATCGAAACACTCAGCAAGCTCTCAAAGGAAATGAATGTGGCAGGATTGCCTCAGGATGCCAATAAATATGTCGGTGACAAGGATAAACAAACACGATACGAACAATGGCTCAAAAGCCTCAGCAAAGATATTTATCTTGATGA
>DATGIX010000088.1:0-12511 GCA_035295505.1 Puia sp.
TTTTCCGGTGATGGCAACTGCCAGAAAAATGGTGTCGATCGCATTCACGTTTTCCAATCCTTATCTTGATTTTGGCAAGCGAGAAGATGACAGGAACAACATGATTTCTTTTTTGAAAACAGGCGAGCCTGCGGAGGCAAAAAAATTATTTGCTGATTATGAAACGGATTTCGTGCTGCTTGCAAATGATGATTTTGGACGACTGAAAATGGATTCATCATTTCTTGGATCAACTGTTTTTAAGAATCAATCATTTTCCATATTTTCTGTGAAGAAATGATTTAACTGCATAGTTGAGCTAACAATTTTTTAGCTGTACTTTTGCGTTTTATTTGACGAGGACTTTGGTTCATCCGGTTTGTTTGAAAAGCAATTAATCATTCTTGAAAAAAGAAGCGTACCTATATAAACTTTAAAGACCCTTATGCACTCCCATAATCGCCGTTACTGGCTAAAGTCTGGTTCGCTCAATCTCTTCCTGAATGTTCAAACCCTCATATTTGGTTTCGGCGGTTTTTTTCTTTTAGTAAGGATGATGGACAAACACAGTTTCGGTATCTGGAGCTTGTTTGTTGCTACCACCACCATTTTGGAAACGGCGAGAAACGGGCTTTTGCAAAATGCGCTGATACAATTTTTATCAGCCAGCAAAAAAGAAAACCATCCGGAAATTCTCTCTGCATCATTTTTCATCAGCGGTGTTTTGACAATTGCGTGCATCATTTTGAATTTTTGTATTGCAGGTTATCTCGCCGACCTCTGGCATTATTCGGGACTGGTGCAGATGTTTTATGTGTATAATATCGTGTATATTTTTCAGGGAGCACTTTCGCAATTTCAATGGATTGAACAGGCGCATTTGAGCTACAATGGAACAGTCATTACCAATATCATCAGGCAAGGCGGTTTCTTCTTTTATATTCTTTTTTGTTTTTTGTTCCCCCCTGATGTTTCCTTAATGGGTTTAGTGTATGCACAGATCATTAGTGCATTTGTAGCAATGGCAGTTGAATATTTTATTGTGAGAAAGCATTTGTCTTTTTTATTTAAAGTGCATAAAGAATGGGTGATCAAGCTATTCAATTATGGTAAATATGCATTCGGCACATTTATCAGCGCCATTCTTTCCAACTCCATTAATCAAATGATGCTTGGGGCAATGGTTTCAGCAGATGCAGCAGGCGTTTACAACGTGGCGCTAAGAGTTACCAATGTTGCAGATATTCCGACAAATGCTGTAGGTACTATTGTTTTCCCGCAAAGTGCAAGAAGGTTTGCAGAGCAAGGCAAAGATGCAGGAAAATATATGTACGAAAAATCTGTCGGCACAATTCTCGCCTTGCTTATACCAGTACTTTTTTTCCTGGTGCTGTTCCCGCATCTTGTTGTCAACATCATTGCCGGCAGCAAATACAATGACACTATACCGATTATTAAAATAACAGCCCTTACCTGTTTGCTTAACCCTTTTCAAAGATTGTTCGGGACCATCCTGGATTCGATGGGAAAGCCGAAAATAAATTTTATCGTAATTTCGCTTTTTGCGTTTGTGAATTTATTGCTGACTTATCTGTTCATTGAAAAATATAACATAATAGGCGCTGTGTATGCAACGCTTATTGCTGATTTGATTTTTTTGATTCCGATGCAGATTATTTTATGGAAAGAAGTCCGTGCAAATTTTTTGAACGCGTTTATTTATGCTGCCAGGTTTTATCCGGAATTCTTTTCAACTTATGTGAAACCGGTTTACAAAAAGATAATCTGATTTTGAGCAAAGTTCACCGATTTTTTAAGCATTTAGCATCTAAAGGCTTGAATATGTTAAAATTAATTTCTACATTGGCGATACCCAAACACCCTATATAATGCAAGTTCAAAAAGTTGAAAACATTTCTTACAAGGATTTTATGAACGAGTTTTATAAACCCGGGATTCCGGTTGTTTTTAAAGACGCTTCTAAAGTCTGGAAAGCCCGTGGCTTATTCACTCCAAAATATTTTCGTGACAATTTCAGTGAAAGGAAAACAGTGGTGAATGAAAAAGAATACACCATGGGCGAATTGCTCGATCTGATTGAAAACAGTTCATCAGAGCGCCCCGCACCATATCCCTGCAAGTTTGATATTCCTTCAAAACTTCCTGAGCTTTTGCCATTGATCACTCCACTTGGGATGAATTATGCTGTGCCAAACTGGTTTCAAAGTATGATGTTTCCATCTGTAGTAATAGGAAGCCAGACCGAACTTTTTTTGGGCAGCCCGGGAGGTAAATTTCCTGTTGCACATATTGATTATTTTCATACCAATGCATGGGTGACACAATTGTATGGTGATAAAAATTTTATTGTTTATCCCCGCGGACAAGATGAATTCATGTATCCCAAAGCGAATAATAAATGGGAATCAGATGTGAATATTTTCAATCCTGATTACGAGAAGCATCCAAAATATAAAAATGCTACGCCAATAACAGTTACTATAAAAGAAGGCGAAACAATTTTTGTTCCATGGGGCATTTGGCATAGCGCAGAATCGCTCACGCCGAGCATTTCTGTGATCTTTGATCAGATCAATGCGAGCAATTATGATGAGTATGTGAAGGATGTGTGGAAATATAAAAAAGATGGTAATAAAGCAAAAGCGCTTGCTGTTCTGGCTTATTGCAAAATGGCGAAATATTTTTGCAAAGCCGGCGACCTTTTTGCACGGCCGCAATAGAAAACAAACATTCTCGTTTTTTTAATCGCAAACTGTTTTACCTTATAAAACTTAAAAAATACGCTCTATGCCGAATATGGAAGTCGAAAGAGTAGGAGATATTTCCTATAAAGAATTCATGGAAAGATTCTACAAACCGGGTATACCTGTTGTATTTAAAAATGCCTCTAAAGTATGGAAGGCTAATGGCCTTTTCACTCCAAATTGGTTCAGGGAAAATTATGGAGAAAAAACAATCGAAAAAGACGGCCGCCACTATACGATGCGTGAAGTGATGGATCTTGTGGAGAACAGCACTGTTGACAAACCGGCGCCATATCCTTTTATATTTGATATTCCTACTGTGTTGCCTGAAATAAGGCCTTTGATCAGCCCGCTTCACCTTAATTATGCAAGGCCAAACTGGCTTGAAACAAAATGGTTTCAAAGAGGCTATTGGGGCAGCGCTACTGAAGTTTTCATCGGCGGTCCGGGTGGAAGATTTCCTTATGTGCATCTCGATTATTATCACCTGAATGCATGGATCAATCAGCTTTATGGAGAAAAAAGATTTACTGTTTTCCCTCGCGGACAGGAAGATTTTTTATATCCGAGAGCAGACGATCCATGGAGATCTGATATCAATATTTTTGAACCGGATTACGAAAAGTTTCCAAAATATAAGAACGCAACGCCAATACATTTCACTGTTGGCGCAGGCGAAACACTTTTTATCCCATTCGGGACCTGGCATACGGCATATTCTCTTGGTCCAACTATTTCTGTCGCATTCGATCAGTTGAATGCAAAAAATTTCAGTGCATTTATGAAAGATGTATGGGCTTTTAAAGTAAGAGAAGGCAAAGCAAAAGCTCTTGCGCTGTATAGCTATGCATGGCTTGCAGGCCAAAGCTGTAAGCTTAATCATAACAATGCCTAAAACAGCAATTATTTTTTAGAGAATTCATAATACTGCATTGTATTATTATGTATTTTTTATGTGATGGCTTGCCCTAAATCTTTAATTTTGTTTCACGGCAATCCATATTTTTAAAAAGATCACGAGCAGCGTCCATTTATCCACTCAGCTAAGCCATTAAGAAAACAGCCAAACCAACATATTGCTTATTCCAATTCCGGTTGGAATCATATTATAAAATTAACTGATGAAAATGAGGTATATATACCTGTTTTTTTTTTAGGCTAACTGGGGTAATATGCACAATAAAACCTTGCATTTATGGGTTTTACAAGTATCTTATCCTACTTCCAAACTCCTAAACTGAATATCCCTGGCATCTATGGAACTTTCGACTGATAAAAAGCTGCAATATGGGGAAATGGCTAATGTATTCCTGCAAGACCTTTTTAATTTGACATTAAAAGAGGTGCCGGATGATATTGCTGTTTTGTTTGGAAAAAATAAAATAACCTACACTGAATTAAATACACAATCAGATAATCTTTCAAAAGCAATTTCTTTTCTATCACCTGATTCGAAAATAGTCGGGATCAGCACAACCCGAAGCATTGAAACAATTATTGGTGTTCTGGCAATCTTAAAAGCAGGCAAAGCATATCTTCCGCTTGATCCTTCTTATCCGCAAGACAGGCTTCAGCAAATTGTTGCTGATTCAGGAATTGATTGCTGCCTTTCTATAGATGCAGAAACGGAGCTTTATAAATCTCTTGGTGTAAAAGTTATTTCTTTAAATAGTTATGAGATTCGGACAAGTGTAAATCCTGCGAAACAATCAGGATTAGGGTATGTGCTGTATACTTCCGGCTCAACCGGAAAGCCAAAAGGAGTTTGCATGGGGCAGGCGCCATTGGTGAACCTGATGCTTTGGCAACATAAAAAATCAATTGCGGGAAGAGGAACAAAAACATTGCAGTTTGCTCCATTAAGTTTTGATGTTTCTTTTCAGGAAATATTTGCGACGCTGACTACAGGCGGAACATTAGTCTTGATTGAAGATGACATGCGACTTGATCCCCAGAGCCTGCTTCATTTTATTAATGAAGAATCTATCAATAGAATTTTTGTTCCTTTCGTAGCGCTTCAATATTTGACCGAAGCTGCGGATGCAACAAAATTTTTCCCTTCATGCCTGAAAGAAGTGATGACTGCCGGCGAGCAATTAAAAATCACAGCACAGGTTGTCAACTTTTTTTCTGCTTTGCCTGAATGTATTTTATATAATCAATATGGACCAACAGAATGCCATGTGGTAACCGAATTGAAACTCGAAGGAAAACCTACTGAATGGCCAGCGCTGCCAACAATTGGCACTGCCATCGATAATACAGAAATGCTGGTGTTGGATGAAAAATTGAATTTAATAACAAATGGTGATACCGGTGAGCTTTGCATTTCAGGAGCATGTCTGGCAGAAGGATATCTGAACCGCCCGGAATTGACAAACGAAAAATTTATTACCTGGAATCATCCTCAAAAAGGAATGATTCGTGTTTATAGAACTGGCGACCTTGCAAAATTTCTTCCAGATGGAAATATAGAATTTTTAGGAAGAAGAGATGATCAGGTGAAGATAAGAGGCTATAGAATAGAGCCAGGTGAGATTGAAGTATTATTAAGCCAGCAACAGGGAATTCAGCAAGCGATTGTTGTGGCACGAGAAGATGTTCCCGGGCAAAAAAGATTGGTTGCATATCTGGTTTCTTCCAACGATAAAAAAGACACTACAGCATTGAGGCATGCTATTAATCAGCATTTGCCTGATTATATGATGCCTTCTGCATTTGTATGGCTCGATGTTCTTCCAAAAACTACCAGCGGAAAGGTTGATAAAAAAGCACTGCCAAAACCAGAAATAAAAAGGCCGGAAATATCTGTTATTTATAAAGCTCCTTCAACTGAAACAGAAAAAATAATTGCATCCACATGGGCTTCATTGTTGCAATTTGACAGAGTAGGGGTGAACGATAATTTTTTCGAGCTTGGTGGAAATTCCTTGCTCGCGTTGAAAACTGTGGCAGATTTAAAATTGCATCATGCGTTGAATGTTCCCGTCACAAAAATATATCAGTTTCCAACCGTTGCAGGCATCGCTTCATTTCTTGAAGGAAATAAAAAAATTGCTGCAAAGACAAACAAAAAAATTGCATCTCAAAACGCAAATAAAGATATAGCAGTAATTGCAATGGCTGGACGTTTTCCTGGCGCAAATAATGTTCAGGAACTTTGGGAAATATTGAAACAAGGAAAAGAAACAGTTTCATTTTTTTCTGAAGAAGAATTAAGCCCATTCATTGCAGATGATATCAAAAAAGATCCTGATTATGTGAGAGCTCGCGGCGTGATTGATGGTGTTGCAGAATTTGATTCATCTTTTTTCAATATCAATCCAAAGCTTGCGCAACTGATGGATCCGCAGCAGCGCATCTTTTTGCAAATAGCTTATGAAGCACTTGAAACCGGCGGTTATGTTCCTGAAAAATATGATGGATTGATTGGTGTGTTTGCAGGTTCAGGCAATAACACTTATTATACTAACAACGTAATCCCAAATACAGAATTGGTTTCACGAGTTGGTTCATTCAATGTGATGACCGTGAATGAAAAAGATTATGTGGCTTCACGCACAGCTTACGAACTGAATCTGAAAGGTCCTGCAGTGAGCGTTTATTCTGCATGTTCCACTTCTTTATTAGCTATTGCACAGGCTGTTGAAAGTCTTCGCAAAGGTCAATGTGATATTGCGCTTGCAGGTGGTGTTGCCATAACAACTCCAATCAAAAGTGGTCATATTTATCAGGAAGGAGCGATGCTGAGCAAAGATGGTCATTGCCGTTCCTTTGATGAAAATGCACAAGGCACTGTGTTCAGTGATGGTGCTGGAATTGTGCTCTTAAAAAATTTAGAAGATGCACAAAAAGATGGTGACAAAATTTTTGCAGTCATAAAAGGTGCAGGCGTTAATAATGATGGTGGCGGCAAAGGAAGTTTCACTGCGCCAAGTGCAGAAGGTCAGGCCGGAGCAATCAGCATGGCGATTGAAGATGCAGGAATTTCTCCATCAACCATTACCTACGTTGAAGCACATGGCACCGCAACGCCATTGGGTGACCCGATTGAAATTGAAGGCTTGAATATCGCATTTGGCAAACAAGATAAAAAACAATATTGCGCCATTGGTTCTATAAAGAGCAACATGGGTCATCTCACGCCTGCATCAGGAGTTGCCGGGCTGATCAAGACTTCGCTTTCGCTGTACTATAAAAAATTATTGCCTTCCATAAATTTCAAC
Organism: Puia sp.; assembly: GCA_035295505.1. Lineage (GTDB taxonomy): Bacteria > Bacteroidota > Bacteroidia > Chitinophagales > Chitinophagaceae > Puia. Next base: position 6,971 of record DATGIX010000088.1, read on the forward strand.
AAACCAAACCCTAATATTGATTTTGCAAACAGCCCGTTTTTTGTGAACACTGAATTGAAAGATTGGAACACCAATGGAAAAAGAAGAGCCGGTGTTAGTTCATTTGGTGTTGGGGGAACAAATGTGCATGTCGTGCTCGAAGAATTCGAAAATAAAAAAATAGAAACAAGCGCATCAAGACCAGTTCAGTTAATAAACTGGAGCGCAAAAACAAATAATAGCAGAGATGCTTTTGCAAAAAAATTATCTGCGTATTTGCAATCTGCTGAGAATATTAATCTTGCTGATATTGCTTACACATTGCAAACTTCGCGTCAGAATTTTAGCAGCAGAAGATTTGTGATTGCTTCAGATAAAAATGAATTGATTGAAAAGCTGAATGCTTCATCAGTTTCTCCGACCGAATCAAATCAATTAAAAGAAAATATAGATGAAGTTGTTTTTTCATTCCCGGGACAAGGTTCGCAATATGTGAACATGGGGATTGATTTGTATAAACACGAATCGGTTTTCAAAAATGCAGTGGATGAATGTGCAGAAATATTAAAGCGCACATTGAATGAAGATATCAGGAATGTCATTTATTCTTCATCAAGTAATACTGAAGCTGAAGAAAAAATAAATAATACTTATTATACGCAACCTGCCATTTTCGTGATTGAATATGCGATGGCAAAACTTTGGATGAGCTGGGGAATAAAACCTTCAGCGTTCATTGGTCATAGCATTGGAGAGTTTGTTGCGGCTCATCTCGCAGGTGTTTTTAGTTTGGAAGATGGATTGCGATTGATTGCAACACGTGGAAGAATGATGAGCGAAATGCCGAGAGGAAGCATGCTCGCAGTTCGTGCAGAATTTGAAAAAATAAAATCATTATTATCAGATGATTTGTCGCTTGCAGTGATTAACAGCCCCGGCTCTTGTGTGGTTGCAGGACCAACGCCATCTACAGAAATTCTTTCAAAAAAATTATCGGAATTAAATATTTCAAACAAAGTATTGGCAACAAGCCACGCATTCCATTCCATCATGATGGATCCGATTGTTGCGCCCTTTGAAGAAATAGTGAAATCAGTGAAATTAAGTTTGCCCAAAATCCCTATTGTTTCAACAGTAACAGGAAAATGGATGACCGATGAAAATGCAACCGATCCGTCATACTGGGCCGGCCATTTAAGATCTGCAGTCCGTTTCGCCGATGCAGTTGCCACATTACTGGAAGATGAAAGAAGATTAGTTTTAGAAACAGGCCCGAAGAATGTTACTGCTTCATTGGTGCGCCAGCAGGCGAAAAAAACAACTGTTGCTATTTCAAGTCTTGAATCAATAGATGGCCAATCGGAATATTATTCAACATTAAAAGCAATCGGGCAATTGTGGCTGAATGGAATTGAAATTGATTGGAACAAATTTTACTCGGAAGAGAAAAGAGAAAAGTTGATATTGCCATCCTATGCATTCGAGAAAACTGTTTTGTGGGTCGATCCCGTATCCCGCATACCGGATCAGGCAATTCCCGCAATTAATGTAGAAACAAATAACACTCAGACAATCGTCACCCAAAATATTTTTCCTCAAAATAATATTATGAGAAAAGATTCCCTCATACAACAGATTAAGGAAGTGCTGGAAAATGCATCAGGTATTGATGTGAGCGAAGCCACGCCCGATATGAATTTCATTGAAATGGGATTTGATTCGCTGCTGCTTACGCAGGTTGCATTGAACCTGAAAAAAGAATTCAAATTGCCGATTACATTCAGGCAATTGAATGAAGAATACAGCAGCCTTGATGCATTGGCTTCATTTCTTGATGCTAATCTTCCTCAGCAAGCGCAGCCCGCTCAACAACCAGTTGCGCAAAACGTGCAGCCACAAATGCAACAGTTAAATTATGCTAGTGCTGCTCCTGCAAATAATAGCTCTGCAATTGGTTTGATATCTCAGCAAATTCAATTGTTGTCTCAACAAATTGCATTAATGCAAGGCAATGGAAACGCAGCGCCACAACCAATTGCTAATGTTCAGCCTGCTGCTTCGTCTGTTCCTGTTGCAAAAAAATCTTTAGAACTGGAAGTGAGTGCAGAAGAATTGGTGGAATTAAAAAAACCATTTGGTGCAACGGCTAAGATAGAAAAGCAATCAACTCAGTTAAGCGCAAAGCAAGAAACATTCATCAAAGACCTTATAAAAAAATATAACGATAAAACAAAGAGCAGTAAGAATTACACACAAGAGCATCGTGCATACATGGCAGACCCGAGAGTGGTAACGGGTTTCAGGCCGGCAACAAAAGAAATTGTGTATTCACTCGTTGTGAACAGATCGAAAGGTAGCCGAGTTTGGGATATTGACGGCAATGAATATATTGATGCGCTGAATGGATTCGGATCAAATTTTTTCGGTTACCAACCTGAGATCATCACGAAAGCAATTCAGCAACAAATTGAAAACGGATATGAGATCGGACCGCAACATGAACTTGCAGGCCCTGTTTGCAAATTGATTTGTGAGTTCACAGGTCTTGACAGAGCTGCATTATGCAATACAGGTTCTGAAGCAGTTCTCGGAGCAATGCGTATCGCAAGAACAGTAACTGGTCGCTCAACCATTGTTGCATTCAGTGGTTCCTATCATGGAATTGTTGATGAAGTAATTGTTCGCGGAACAAAAAAATTAAAATCATTTCCTGCTGCGCCTGGTATCATGCCTGAAGCGGTCCAGAATATGTTGATATTGGATTATGGAACTGAAGAAAGCTTAAAGATTATTAAAGAAAGAGCGCATGAATTTGCTGCTGTGCTTGTTGAGCCTGTACAAAGTCGCAGACCAGAGTTTCAACCGGTTGAATTCTTGAAAAAACTAAGAGAGATAACGCTCGAGTCGGGAACTGCATTGATATTCGATGAAGTGATAACAGGTTTCAGGATGCATCCTCGTGGTGCACAAGGAATGTTCGGAATTCAGGCTGACCTTGGCACTTATGGAAAAGTAGTTGGTGCCGGGATATCCATTGGCGTTATTGCAGGAAAAAAACATTTCATGAATGCGCTCGATGGCGGCTTCTGGCAATTTGGCGATGCTTCAACTCCTGAAGCGGGCGTCACTTATTTTGCAGGAACATTTGTTCGCCATCCGCTGGCACTCGCAGCTTCCAAGGCATCTTTGGATTATATGAAAGAAAAAGGGCCGGCTTTGCAGGAAGGTATTAATGCAAAAGCAAAAAGACTCGCAGATGCAATGAATGCAGTTTGTATCAAACATAATCTTCCTTTCTTTGTGCCGCAGTTTGGCTCTTTGTGGAAGATAAAATTCAAGGAAGATGTTCCTTTTGGCGAATTGCTTTTTGCATTGATGAGATTTAAAGGAATTCATATTCTTGATGGCTTCCCATGTTTCCTAACTGAAGCACATACCATTGCTGAAGTGGATGCAATCGCAAATAAATTTGAAGAGAGTGTAAACGAAATGATTGAAGCAGGTTTCTTTGCTTCTGCTGTTGCTGCAAAAAATGGTAACGGAGCAAGCGCTAACAATAATGCTGATAATAAAAAAGAATTGACTGATGAACCGCCTGTTCCCGGCGCAAGGCTTGGAAAAGATAAAGATGGAAACCCGGCATGGTTCATCACAGATCCGAACAGGCCCGGAAAATATATGCAGGTGAAATAAAAAATTTAATCATTGAGCACAGATCATACACAGGACAATTTATTACCGGTAGATTTCGATCCGTTTGGCGGGCCGGAAATTATTGCTGTTGTTCCAACTATTGAGCCACAGCTCGAAATATGGGTTGCCTGCATGATGGGTGGCGAAGATGCAAGCCGTTCTTACAATGAAAGCATGGCTGTGAGGCTTTCAGGATCTTTTAGTCGTTCAGCAATGGACAGCGCATTAAAAGATCTTATTGCAAGACATGATGCGCTCAGATGTTCTTTCAGTGCGGATGGAAGGCAGATGTGCATTTATAAGGAGCTGCCATTTGACGTTCATTACGAAGATTTATGTCACAGGAATACAGAATCTCAATATTCATATATCAATGAGCTTGCTAAAAAAGATGCAGAAATTTCTTTCGATCTTTTAAATGGCCCGCTCTTTAGAATTGCACTTTTCAAACTTTCTGATACAGAGCATTACCTGAAATTTACTGTTCATCACATCATCTGCGATGGCTGGTCAATTGGCATCATGTTCCAGGATCTGGCAAAGATTTATTCGGCTTATGTAAAAAATCAGGTGCCTTCATTGCCTGCAGCAGATCAATTTAGCAAATATGCATTGGAACAAAATGCATTTTATGAAACAGATGAGTATAAAAATATCGTTCAATATTGGGTAGATCAATATGAAGATGAAGTGCCTGTGCTAAATGTTCCGACAGATTTTCCAAGACCGGCTGCCCGAACTTATAAAAGCCAGCGTGATGATTATGCAATAGGCGGTGATCTTGTAGCTTCCATCAAATCAGTCGGCGCAAAAGCCGGCTGCAGCTTTGTTACAACTTTGCTATGTGCATTCGAAGTATATCTTCATAAACTTACAGGACAAAACGATATCGTGCTCGGTCTTCCTGCCGCCGGACAATCAGCGACAGGACATTCTTCCCTTGTCGGTCATTGCGTAAATCTTCTTCCGTTAAAAACATCTTTCAATAATGATTTTTCTTTTGTTGAATATCTTAAAATAAGAAAGAAGCAAATCTTTAATGATTATGATCACCAGCAATTCACTTTTGGAAGTTTATTAAAGAAGCTGAATATAGTGAGAGATCCGTCACGCGTTCCGCTGGTGCCGGTGATGTTCAATATAGATTTAGGACTTGATGACGGAGTAGCTTTTGAAAATATTCAGCATAAATTAGTATACAGTCCGCGGGAATATGAAAATTTTGAGATATTTTTAAATGTTAGTGGCTCTGAGCAATTGCTAGTTCTTCAATGGTCGTACAATACACAATTGTTCAAACCTGCCACCATCAGCAGAATGATGGATGAATTCAAATCACTGTTGGAAGCCGCCTCAGAAAATCCAGCCATCAAGATTAAAGATGTGCCCCTTAAATCTCTCGCTGAGATATATGACAAGCTGATATTTTGGAATGATACATCTGTCGATTATCCAAAACAAAAAACTTTCTCCGATCTTTTTTCAGAAGCATCAAATAAATTTTCTAACCAAACTGCATTGAGGTTTGGCCAACAGATTTTTTCTTACAAAACTTTAAACGAAACTTCCAATCAGCTTGCTGCATTATTAGCTGCGCAGGGAGTGCAAGCCGGAGATATTGTTGCGCTCGCTGTTGACCGCACACCAGAAATGCTGATTTCATTATTAGCTATTATGAAATCGGGTGCTGCGTATGTTCCCGTTGATCCACTTTATCCGCAAAAGCGGATTGAGTTCATGCTACAGGATTCTGCTGCAAAAATCCTGATCACATCTAAAAAATATAAAGGCCGTTTTCAGTTTGCTGCAAAAGAATTGTTGATTGAAGATATTTGGCCTAAGCTTTCTTCTCATTCAAAAGACAATTTT
>DATGIX010000089.1:0-26747 GCA_035295505.1 Puia sp.
AAACCTATGCTGTCATTACCCTTTGTTGAATCCTCTACTTGTGCAATAAAAAATTTCTCAGGTTTGTATTTTGATGAATCAGGGATTAGCTTAATTTTTTTTGCTGGAAGTGAATCGTCTTTTAATTTGAGCGCCTTTAAATAATAATCAAGCGGGTCTTTGCTGACAACAGAACTGACGGTAGGTTTTTTATGTATCTGCGCAATTGAAACCAAACCTGATAATAAGAAAAAAGCAAGGATGTAAATAGCAAACTTCATAGATAGTTGTTTGATGGTTTGTTAGATTTCTATTTGTCAGAAAGATAACGACAATACCTTTCATCACGAAATAGAGAATAATTTAATTATAAAATAGTTTGTTTTGATGTTATAGCTTAAAAAATATTTTCTTCTTATACAAAAAATAGCAAAGAAACCATTCAAGCACGAACACTGATATCGAGCTCAAAATTAATTTGAGCGTTTCAGGAGTATTAATAAATGAAAGCAACCCGCTGCTGATGGTTGTGATATAACCGGTGAACCACCTGTCGCCTACAATTTCAAAGAATAAATAAATAAAGATGGAGTTCATGCCGACCACAAGAAAGAACTGCAAATATTTTCTGTGGTTTTTAATATCGATCCACCAATAGCTTGCTGATAAAAAACATAAACACCATCCCAGCGATGCAAGCGTAAACGATGATGTCGCAATTCGTTTGATGATGGGCGTTATATGTGCGTAATCCAATCCGTAACCAAGAATAAAACAAATAACTGCCCAAATCAACAGAGTTTTTATTTTGTTAGTTCCGTTGATCAATAATTTTCCTGCAACTGCACCTGCGATAGTGTGAACAGCAGTTGGAATGCAGTTGATAGCAACCCAGCCACCATCATTGATTTTGTTCATTAATAATAAGTCAACATAGTTCCCGAAATTATGCTGGTCGACAAATGGCTGATTGAAATTGGGGACATTTGTAAAACGGAATAATATTTCTGTTAGTAGCAGCAACGCAATGCATGTAATAATTTGTGCAGCAGTGCTCCATCTGAAAATTAAAAATGCAACAAGTGTTGTGAACGATAATTGAGTCAGCACATCCCACAATTCAAATGACAAACCGGTTTTTCTGACAGCATAATCAAGCACGCCCCAAAAGAAAAGCCAGAAGGATCTCCTCAATGCTTTTTTGAATGATTGGTTCCATGTTGCTCCCTGCGAATATTGCTTCGTTAATGAAAAAGCCATTGCAACACCAGCCATGAACATAAACGAAGGTTGTATCAGATCCCAAAACCTTAACCCATTCCATGGATGATGCTGGAACTGCAGAAAAAAATTATTGAGCAGTGTTTGATCTTTTGTGGCATTAAAAAGATGTTCGTACAAACCTGTACTTTCAAGAGCGAGAAGCACCATTATTAATCCACGCAAAAAATCTAAGGAAAGCAGTCGTTGTGACGATTGTTGGTTGGGTTGTTGGGTCTGCATAAGCGTTAGTAATAAAAATAAAAAGTAAGAATAAAATTGGTAGTTTTCAAAAAAGCTTTCATATTTGCAATGCAATGAAACAAATTAATACAAATATTCAGTGGTGGTGGCATACAAACTCCAAGCGGGGCAAGTAATGCTATTCCAGTGATGTATTACCATATTAGGCCCCGATTTATTCGGGGCTTTTTGTTTGTCCAAACGGGGATTCCTGAGCTTAATGGGATTGACAGGAAACAAGGATAAAGAAAATTAAAATTGTATGTCAGTTGCCGTTAGTAAGGCGCTGAATAGAATTGTTGCAGCACAAGTGAGTGACACAACCGGAGCTTAATAAAGAACAAATGCCGGCTACATAAAATAAATTTATCAGAAAAACGAGGCATGAAAAAAATAGAAATCAAAACAGAATTCAAAAAAATTTTATCGGATGTCTATACGCCGGTTGGTATTTATCTGCGACTGCGCGACCGTTTCCGCGATACGATTTTATTGGAGAGCACCGATTATCATGTTGCTGAAAACAGCTATTCGTTCATCGGCATCAATGCGATTGCAGGTATAGAGATTACGGACACAAAAAACATTGAATTCAAACTGCCGAACCAGCATCCTGAAAAAGTTGCTATCAATTATCCTGATGAAGTGCCGAAATTATTATGGGAATTTATGCAGCGATTTGATGTGGAACCCGTGAAAGAGAAATCCGTTCGCACAGCGCAAGGATTGTTTGGTTATACCACATTCGATGCAGTACAATTTTTTGATACTATCAAATTCACAAGTCGCAGCGCACAGTCGAATGCTATTCCTCTGATGCGTTATCGGTTATACCAGTACGTTATTGCCATCAATCATTTTAAAGACGAATTGTTTGTTTGCGAAAACAAAATTGCAGGAATGGAAAGCGAGCTCGCCATTGTTGAGTCGCTGATTAAAAGCAAAGATGTTCCTTCTTATCCATTTCAGCCGAAAGGAGAAGAAACTTCGAACATGAAGGATGAAGATTATATTGAAATGGTGAAGAAAGGAATCGCGAGTTGTTATCGCGGCGATGTATTTCAGATTGTATTGAGCAGAAGGTTTCAGCAAAGTTTTACAGGCGATGAGTTTAATGTTTATCGTGCTTTACGCAATATTAATCCATCACCATATTTATTTTTCTTTGATTATGGAGATTATAAACTGATAGGGTCATCACCTGAATCGCAATTGCTGATACAAAATGGAAAAGCGGTTGTGCATCCGATTGCAGGAACATTTAAGCGCACTGGTGATGATGAGATTGATCAGGAGATGGCAGAGAAATTATTGAAAGATGCAAAAGAAAATGCTGAGCATGTGATGTTGGTTGATTTGGCAAGAAATGATTTAAGCAGGTTATGTGATGATGTTACGGTTGTGCATTACCGTCAGGTGCAGTATTATTCTCATGTCATTCATTTGGTGAGTGAAGTGACAGGAAAAGTCCGGCTAAACACAAACCCGTTTGAATTGCTGGCAGTAACCTTCCCCGCGGGAACATTGAGTGGTGCGCCAAAATTTAAAGCCATGACTTTGATTGATAGCTATGAACCAACTGCAAGAAGTTATTATGGAGGCTGCATTGGTTTCATGGGATTTGATGGAACCTGCGTTCATGCAATTATGATTCGCACTTTTTTGAGCAAGGAAAACACATTGTATTATCAGGCTGGAGCGGGCATCGTTGCTGCTTCGCAACCAACAAGTGAATTGCAGGAAGTGAATAACAAATTAGGAGCGTTGAAGAAAGCGATTGGAACGGCAGAAAATATTTAGTTCATTGTTCATGGTTTATAGCTATGAACCATTAACCATGAACCATTAACCAAGCAAAATGAAGATATTAGTATTCGATAATTACGATTCGTTCACTTACAATCTGGTGCATTTGATTGAAAAAATTTTGCAACAGAAAGTAGATGTTTACAGAAATGATAAGATTGCACTAGAGAAAGTGAAAGAGTATGATAAAATAATTTTATCACCTGGCCCTGGAATTCCTGAAGAAGCCGGATTATTGTTGCCATTGATTAAAGAATATGCTGCTACGAAATCCATACTGGGCGTGTGTTTGGGGCATCAGGCAATCGGAGAGGCATTTGGTGGGAGGCTGGTGAATTTGAAAAATGTTTATCATGGAGTAGCAACGGATATAACCATCGTCAATGGTGAATGGTCAATGGTCAATGAAAAAAAATCACCATTCACCATTCACCATTCACGAGGATTATTGAAAGGTTTGCCTGATAAATTTTCTGTCGGTCGCTATCACAGTTGGATTGTAAGCGATGAAAATTTTCCTGATGAATTGGAGGTGACCGTGCGAGATGATAATAACTATATCATGGGATTGCAGCACAAAAAATATGATGTGCAGGGGGTGCAGTTTCATCCGGAAAGTGTGTTAACACCAAATGGAGAAAAAATTATGAGGAATTGGCTAAATATCTGAACTGGGATTAGTGAGATTTTTGGGAACGGTGAGAAAAAAAACCTTATTACTATGACAGATTTTATATACGGAGAAATAACCGAGAAAATAATTGGTGCTTCTTTTCGGGTTCATAAATCACTTGGGTGCGGTTTTCAAGAAGTAATTTATCAAAGAGCTTTAGAAATTGAATTGCGATTAATGTCATTAACTTATGCAAGAGAATTCGAAATGCCAATTTATTATCTCGACCAGCAAATTGGAACGAGGAGAGTAGATTTTTTTATTGAAAATAAAATCAGTGTTGAATTGAAAGCTATTACAAAAATTGAGGACGTTCATTTGGCACAAGCTATTAATTATCTTGAATGCTATAATCTTGAAATAGGGCTGCTTATTAACTTTGGAAGTAAGAGATTAGAATTTAACAGATTTACTAATAAGAAATACAACCCAAATATTATTCACTATCCCAACAAATCCCAAAAATCTCACTAATCCCAGTTCTGACAATGAAAAAGATTCTGCAATATTTATTCGAATACAAAACACTTCCCCGCGATTTGGCGAAAGAAGTGTTGATGAATATTTCCAAAGGGATTTATAATGAAAGCGAAATCGCATCATTCATAACGGTGTTCCTTATGCGCAGTATTACGATTGATGAACTTCAGGGATTTCGTGATGCGTTGTTAGAGCTTTGTGTGCGTGTTGATTTAAACGGTAATGAAACCATTGATATTGTCGGCACCGGCGGCGATGGAAAAAATACTTTTAATATTTCCACGCTTGCATGTTTTATTGTTGCTGGCACAGGACAAAAAGTTGCGAAGCACGGGAATTATGGAGCATCCTCGATTAGCGGAGCTTCAAATGTGATGGAGCAGCTCGGTTATAAATTTAAAAATGATAAAGCGCAGTTGAAGAAAGAAGTTGAAGAAGCAAATATTTGTTTCTTGCATGCTCCACTTTTTCATCCGGCATTAAAAACAGTTGGACCTATCAGAAAAAATCTAGGTGTAAGAACTTTCTTCAACATGCTCGGCCCAATGGTCAATCCTGCATTTCCAAAGTTTCAATTAGTTGGAGTTTATAATCTGGAGATGGCAAGAATTTATAATTATTTATTACAGCAAACTGAGGGAACATTCACCATCATTCATAGCTTGGATGGTTATGATGAAATTTCTTTGACCAACGATACAAAAGTGATTACGAACGAAGGTGAAAAAATAATGACGCCGGAACAACTGGGAAAACGAATGGTTGAAGCAACGGATATTTATGGCGGTGCTACTGTTGATGAAGCAGCAAAAATTTTCTCCAGGATTTTACATGGCGAAGGAACCTGGGCACAGAATGCAGTGGTACTGGCAAATGCGTCAATGGCATTGTATTGCACGGGTAATTATAATAACTATGATGATGCTTATCATGCCGCTGTGGAAAGTTTGGAAAGCGGAAAAGCAAACGATGCTTTGAAGAAATTAATTGCGATTCAGAATTAAATTGAGTAGCTCCGGCATTTATGCCAGAGAGAAATTATATGAATATTTTAGATACGATAATCAGAGAAAAGGAATTAGAAATCAAGAATAAGAAATTAGAAATGAGTATTTCTGGTTTGGAGAAAAGTAATTTCTTCAAACGAAAAACATTATCGCTGAAAAAGTTTTTGTTGGATGAAAACAAAACCGGAATAATTGCAGAGTTCAAAAGAAAGTCGCCGTCGAAAGGAATTATTAATGGGAATGCAGATGTTATTGAAATCACTTCAGCTTATGCTGATAACGGCGCATCTGCATTGTCAGTTTTGACTGATGAAAAATTCTTCGGTGGAACTGCTTATGATTTGATAAAAGCAAGAGTGAATGAAATCCCTATACTTAGAAAAGATTTTATTATTGATGAATATCAGATTGCGGAAGCCAAATCTATAGGAGCTGATATTATTTTATTGATAGCTGCGTGCTTATCTCCTCAACAAGTGAAAACTTTAGCGAAATTTGCAAAGAATCTTGAGCTTGAAGTTTTGCTTGAACTGCACGCAGAAGAAGAACTTGAACATATTTGTGATGAAACAGAAATTGTAGGAATTAATAATCGCAACCTGAAAACTTTTGAAGTAGATATTGAGAGAAGCTTGAGGATGGCTGAAAAAATACCATCAGATAAAATTAAAGTAGCAGAGAGCGGTATCAGTTCCGTCGAAAATATTAACTTATTCAAACAACATGGTTTTCGTGGTTTCCTTATCGGCGAGAATTTCATGAAAGAAAAAAATCCGGCGATTGCATTTGCCTCATTTGTAAACAAACTAAAAACTGTTTCTTCATGAGGGTAAAAGTTTGCGGCATGACACAGCTCGAACAGGTCAAAAAACTGGATGAGATGGGTGTAGATTTTGCGGGCTTTATATTTTATCAAAAATCTCCGCGATATGTAGCAAGGCATCTCGCAGGAGAAAAATTAAAAAAAGAAAAATTGAAGCTTGGTAAAGTAGGTGTGTTCGTGAACGCAACTTATGAAGAGCTGATGAAAAATGTAGATGAATACGGATTGGATATGGTTCAGTTGCACGGAGATGAAACGCCCAGGTTTTGCGAGCGTGTGGCAAATTATATCTCCGTAATAAAAGTTTTTCGCATGGGAGAGAACGACCCGATTGACTGGATTGCAAAACCTTTCGAAGATTTTTGCGACATGTTTTTGTTCGATACTGAAGGTGCTGGCTATGGCGGCACAGGAAAAAAATTCAATTGGGATACATTGAAAAACGCTGCTATCAATAAATTGTTTTTTTTGAGCGGTGGTATTGAGCCAACTGATACAGAAAAATTAAAAGCATTTGCCGAAGAACCAATTGCCAAAAAATTATTTTCAATAGATATCAATAGCAAGTTTGAAACAAGCGCAGGCGTGAAAGATTTAAAGAAGGTAAAAGAGTTTGTTGATAAACTAAACACTTGATTATTTGACTAGCTCCGGCATTCATGCCGGGAAATTATAAATAAGATTAGAATCATGGTTCAGATAAGACCAGCAACGGAAAATGATTTGCAGCAGATGCTCGACATCTACAATGAAATCATTGCAAACACGACTGCTGTTTTTCAATATGACCCGCACAGTTTGGAAATGCGCAAAGAATGGTTTGCTCAAAAACAAAAAGATGGCTTTCCTGTTTTTGTGGCAGAAGAAAATGGAGAAGTGCTTGGGTTTAGCACCATCGGACCATTCAGAAATTGGCAGGCATATCAATATTCGGTGGAAAATTCTGTGTATGTGCGAAGTGATTTGCGCGGAAAAGGAATTGGTAAATTATTATTGCAGGCAACGATTAATGCAGCGAAAGAAATGAAAATGCACACCATTATTGCCGGCATTGATGCGAGCAATGAAGCAAGCATTGCCATGCATGAACAATTCGGATTTGAACAGGTTGCTTACTTTAAAGAAGTTGGTTACAAATTCGAGAAATGGCTGGATTTGGTGTTTTTGCAATTGATTGTCTGAACCATGATTTTAACCTTATTAATCTGATTCTTCTGATGGTAATATTGTTAAGTTTTAATCAGGTCAATAAGTTAAATAAGTATGGAATCGTGGTTCAGATAGTGCTCAATAAAATTACAAATGTCCGTTACCAAAAAATAAAAATTAAAACAATAAGCGAGAAATGATTAATCGAACAATCTCTCTCAATAAAGGAACTTATAAACAGCCGAATATTTTTGGTTACTACGGGAATTTCGGCGGCGCTTATATTCCTGAGATGCTTCACCGAAATGTGGAAGAGCTTCGTGACAGGTATATTGATATCATGTATGAAGAATCATTTATCAAAGAATTTCATGCATTGCTGAAAGATTATGTCGGTCGTCCATCACCGTTATATTTTGCAACAAGGTTGAGCGAACATTATAAAACAAAAATATTTCTGAAGCGTGAAGATTTGAATCATACCGGTGCGCATAAAATTAATAACGCCATTGGTCAGGTTTTGCTTGCGCAGCGATTAGGAAAAAAAAGAATCATTGCGGAAACAGGTGCTGGGCAACATGGAGTAGCGACTGCAACAGTTTGTGCGCTGAAAGGCATCGAGTGCATCGTGTATATGGGCGTGAAAGATATTGAGCGGCAGGCGCCGAATGTAGCAAGAATGAAAATGCTTGGCGCCACAGTCGTTCCAGCAACGAGCGGTAGCCAGACTTTAAAAGATGCAACGAACGAAGCTATCCGCGATTGGATTAATAATCCCTCCGACACGCATTATGTGATTGGTAGTGTTGTTGGCCCGCATCCTTATCCCGATATGGTGGCGCGTTTTCAAAGTGTGATTAGTGAAGAGATGCGCAGGCAATTAAAAGAGCAAACTGATAATGAATTGCCTTCGAGAATTATTGCATGCGTTGGCGGCGGCAGCAATGCAGCTGGTGCGTTCTATCATTTTTTGGATGATTTGAATGTAGAGTTGATTGCTGTCGAAGCGGCTGGTCTCGGAGTAAACACTGGTCATAGCGCCGCCACAACGCAGCTCGGAAAACCAGGCGTACTTCATGGCAGCAAGAGTTTGGTGATGCAAACGGAAGATGGTCAGGTTGTAGAGCCACACAGCATTTCAGCGGGTCTCGATTATCCTGGTATTGGTCCTTTGCATGCGCATTTATATGAAAGTGGTCGCGCAAAATTTTTGAGCGCGACTGATAATGATGCGTTGAAAGCCGCATTTGAATTGACGAAGCTGGAAGGAATTATTCCTGCGCTTGAAAGTGCGCATGCCCTTGCTGCATTGAAACAAATTCATTTCAAATCAAATGATATAACCGTATTGTGTTTGAGCGGAAGAGGAGATAAAGATTTGAGCACTTATATGAAAGCATTTGAGGATGAACGTTAGGGGAAAGGATTTACGATTTCTTTAGGTCGTAGATTTTTCTAAAATTATTAATTACTAATTATCAATTATTAATTTTTTTGTCTCATGCATTTGTTCATTATTCAACATTCTTGCGTCGCACTCTTGTACTGAAGAATCTTTATTGAGCTTCAGTTTAGCTTCGCAACAGTAACATGTTCTTTGAATAAATTTTATCAGGAGTTGGCTCGTTTATAAAAAATATGCCAATTGATTTTCCAGGTTTTGCCACCGTCGGAAGATGATTCCCAATTCCAGTCGAATGAATTTTTTGTGATGTTTTCATAAACCATTCTGCTGATGATTTTTCCGGTTGGGCTAACTGTTTTAGGGACTGTTTTTTCTGCAGTTGAAAGAATCAGCGAATCGCCGACCATGCCGCCTGTCAAATCAATATAGCCACCTTGGTTATCCACCCATGTCTGCTGCCAGATTTTATAATTTTTATTATAAACGCTCCAGCTCTTGCCAATGAAATTGGTGTTTGGGTCGCTGAAGTTTTCCTGTACTGTGCAACCGCCCATGATTTTTTCAATGTGGTTGGTGCCGTGCAAAGTATCGCTCCATGTAAGGTTCCAGTCGCCGATCCAAAAATCAAACTGTGAAGATTCGGGTGCAGAACATGGAGATGAATTAGTATTCTGTGCTAATGATGAAAAAGAAAATATAATGCAGACGAAAAAAATAAATATTCTCATGGCAGTTTTTGTAAATGAATCTAACTAATAAATTGTATTTATAATAAATGATTTTGCCGAATGGCGATATTTTATGACTGAATGTTTTTAAAGGATTTAAAAAAATATGAGCAGGATTAGAAATTTGTTTGAAAAGAAAGACTCAAAGGTTTTAAATGTTTATTGCACTGCAGGCTATCCTCAATTAGAAAGCACACTGCAAGTAATGAAAACATTGCAGGAAAACGGTGCAGACATTATTGAGCTTGGTATGCCTTATAGTGACCCGCTTGCTGATGGTCCGGTGATACAAGCCAGTGGTGGCAAAGCTTTGAGCAATGGCATGACGATTGCAAAACTGTTTGAGCAATTAAAAGATTTCAGAAAAGAAATAAATATTCCTGTTGTATTAATGGGTTATATGAACCCTGTTCTGCAATATGGATTTGAACATTTTTGCAAAGTAGCTTCAGAAGTCGGTATTGATGGGTTGATATTGCCAGATTTGCCTGAGCATGAATTTGAAACCGAATACGGAGCAGTCATCAAAAAATATAATCTTGATTTTATTTTTTTAGTGACACCTGAGACCTCAGAAGAAAGAATAAAAAAATTGGCTTCATTAAGCTCCGGATTTTTGTACGCAGTTTCTTCTTCATCCATTACGGGCAAAGACAAAGATTTTTCACCTGTAGAAAAATATTTGCAAAGATTACGAAGTATGAAATTGAGCAATCCGATTTTAGTTGGCTTTGGAATCAAGGATAAAGAAACATTTGAATCAGCATGCAAATATGCAAACGGAGCAATCATCGGAACAGCTTATATTAAAGCAATAGAAAATTCAAATAATGTTGAAGTATCAACAAAAGAGTTTTTAAATTCTATTTTAAAATAAATCAGTTGAATCAGTAAAATCAGGATAAATCGTGGTTCTGACAATCATCAAATACAACGCCGGGAATATTCAATCCGTTCTTTATGCACTGGAGCGAATCGGTGTTTCAGCAATTGTAACAGACAATCATGAAGAAATAAAAAAAGCAGATAAAGTAATCTTTCCCGGCGTTGGCGAAGCCAGCAGCGCGATGAATTATCTAAAAGAAAGAAAATTAGATTTATTAATAAAAGAGTTGAAGCAACCTGTGCTTGGCATTTGTCTTGGCATGCAACTCATGTGCAAATATTCTGAGGAAAATAATACTGATTGCCTCGGCATCTTCGACGAACAAGTGAAGCATTTTGATAGTTCGCAGTCGGCAGTTGGCAGTCCGCAGACAAAAATCCCTCAAATCGGCTGGAACAATATTTATGATTTGAAATCAAAATTGTTCGAAGGGATTGATGAAAACAGTTACTGTTATTTTGTTCATGGATATTATGCTGCATTCGGAGCACATACAATCGCAACAACAAATTATATTCAGCCTTATAGTTCAGCGCTTCATAAAAATAATTTTTATGGAGTTCAATTTCATCCTGAGAAGAGTGCGAAGATTGGAGAAAAAATATTGAAAAATTTCATCAGCTTATAAAAAAACATGGAGATTATACCAGCTATAGATTTGATTGATGGCAAATGTGTAAGGCTTACTCAGGGTGATTATAATCAAAAGAAAATTTATAATGAACATCCATTAGAAGTTGCCAAACAATTTGAAGATGTTGGTTTGAGAAGATTGCATTTGGTCGATTTGGATGGAGCAAAAGCCGGCGCTGTAAAGAATTGGAAAGTGCTTGAAACGATTGCAAGTAAAACATCATTGATAATAGATTTCGGTGGAGGCATCAAAAAAGAAAACGATGTAAAAATTGTTTTCAATTCGGGTGCTGCGCTTGCAACAGTTGGAAGCATTGCAGTGAAAGATGAACCTGAATTTGTGAAATGGCTTTTGATTTTTGGGGCTGATAAATTTTTATTGGGTGCTGATGTGAAAGATGAAAAAATTGCTATCAATGGATGGCTTGAAAAAACGGATATATGGGTGTATGATTTTATAGAGAAATATATTAAGCACGGCGTGAAACAAATTTTTTGCACAGATGTCAGCAAGGATGGAAAATTAGAAGGACCCTCAATTGATTTGTATAAAAATATCATTGCAAAATTTCCTGAACTTTATTTTATAGCGAGCGGCGGCGTAAGTTCAATGCAAGATTTGGAAGATTTGCAAAGAATCGGATGTAATGCGGCAATTGTCGGGAAAGCAATCTATGAAAATAAAATCAGCTTAAGCGACCTAAAGAACTACAGACAATAAACTACAAACAACAAATCAAAATGATTCCAGAAAATTTTTGGCTCTTTGCATTGACAGCTTTATTGCTGAACCTGACTCCGGGGAACGATATGTTGTTTGTGATTGCCAGAAGTTCATCGCAAGGAAGCCGCGCCGGCATTATTTCTTCGCTGGGCATTATGGTTGGCTGCATGGTTCACATGATTGCAGCAGTCGCTGGGCTTTCTGCTATCATCGCAAAATCTGCACTCGCATTTAGTATTATTAAATATGTTGGTGCAGCTTATTTAATTTATCTCGGCGTTCAATCTATTCTTGATAAAAGCAAAGAATTGCAGATAAATTCTTCTATCCAGAAAAAATCTCTTAACAAAATATTCTGGCAGGCAGTTGTAACAAATGTGCTCAACCCAAAAGTTGCCTTATTTTTCCTCGCGTTTCTTCCGCAATTCATCAATGTAAAATCAGGAAATACAACTGCGCAAATTTTATTTCTGGGAATGTGGTTCAATATTGGCGGCACATTGGTAAATATCATTGTTGCATTGTTGTTTGGGAAGATTGGGCAATGGCTTAGCAAATCTGCCAATTTTGTTCAATGGCAAAAAAGAATAACTGGCGGCATTTTAATTGCGCTCGGGATTAAAGTAGCATTAAGCTCAAGAAAATAAATCATGCTTACAAAACGGATAATACCTTGTTTGGATATTAAAGACGGTCGAACTGTGAAAGGGACGAACTTTGTTGACCTCCGTGATGCCGGTGACCCGGTTGAATTGGGCGCTTTATACGCGCAACAAGGCGCTGATGAATTGGTATTTCTTGATATCACAGCAACAGTTGAAAAAAGAAAGACATTAAGTGAATTGGTCAATAAAATCGCACATCATATTAATATTCCGTTCACAGTTGGCGGTGGAATTTCATCCGTTGATGATGTGAGTGTATTGTTGCAAAATGGTGCTGATAAAATTTCGGTGAATACATCTGCATTTAAAAATCCTCAACTGATTAATGAACTTGCTAAAGAATTCGGAAGTCAATGTGTTGTTCTTGCCATCGATACAAAAAAAGAAGATGATAATGAGTGGTATGTTTATTTGAATGGAGGCAGGACGAAGACTGAAGCAAAATGTTTTGAATGGGCGAGGCATGCCGTTGATTTGGGCGCAGGTGAAATTTTATTGACTTCCATGAATCACGACGGCACCAAACAGGGATTTGCATTGGATATTACACGAACTTTGGCAACGCAACTGCCGGTTCCGGTGATTGCAAGCGGTGGCGGAGGAACGATGCAGCATTTTGTAGATGTGTTTGAAGGAGCGAATGCCGATGCAGCTTTGGCAGCAAGCATATTTCATTTCAAAGAAATTTCAATCCCGGAGTTGAAAGATTATCTGAAAAAAAATAAAATCAATATTCGTGGCTAGTAACATCATCATGATTGCAGCTATTTGTGCAGCCATCGTTTTAATAATCGCCAGGCGAAGGATAATAAAAAGGCGAAAATAAAATGATAGAGATTTGCTGTTTATGAAACTGAAGTTGAATAGAATTGTTTCAGTACAAGAGTGCGATCCACCGCGGCGGACAAGCTGCAAGGATATTGAATAGAGTACAAATGCTGGAATCAAAAAGAATTAATAATCCGAGAAAGATGAACGACCTAAAGAAATCGTAAATCCCAAATCTAAAATCGTAATTTTTTCCTGTTATATATTATGCGTTTAAAAATCATTTTCTGCTTTTGTTTGTTAACGTGCTCGATCATTTTGTCAGCACAAAATAAAAAGCCCGTTGCTATTATTTTTGACAGCGACATGGGACCGGATTATGACGATGTTGGTGCAATCACATTGTTGCACGCTTTCGCTGACAGCGGCAGAGTGAAAATTCTCGCAACCATCGCCAGCACAAAATATGACTGCGTTGCATGCGTGATGAATGTGTTCAACACTTATTTCAACAAACCATATATCCCGATTGGAGTTCCGAAAGGAAATGCATTAATGCTGAGGGATTTTCAGCATTGGACTGATACCTTGATTGCAAAATATCCTCATAAAATTAAAAGCAATGATGAAGTGGAAGATGCGGTGGAATTATATCGGAAAATATTATCAAAACAAGCTGCTCATAGCGTAACGATTGTCACCGTTGGGTTTCTCACAAACCTTGCAAACCTTTTGAAAACAACGGGTGATAAATATTCTCCTTTGAATGGAAGAGATTTAGTGAATGAAAAAGTGAAGCAATTGGTTTGTATGGCAGGAAAATTTCCACAAGGAGATGAATTCAATATTGACAGAGATGCTGCTTCTTCTAAATATGCGTATGATAACTGGCCGACAAATATTTTATTCAGTGGTTTTGAAATTGGAGAGAAAATAAAAGTTGGATTGCCGTTAATTCACAATGATAAAATTCAGAAAAGCCCGGTGAAAGATGTGTTCCGGATTTCGATTCCGATGGCAGCGCAGGATAGCGCAGGAAGAATGAGCTGGGATGAAACCGCAGTGCTCGTTGCCGTGAATGGATTTGAACCTTATTATACCTTGCATCATGGATACATAAAAGTGGTCGATGACGGAAAAAATACATGGGTGGATGATGGCGAGAAACAAGCTTATTTAGTAGAAGCATTGCCGCATGAAAAAGTGCAGGAGCTGATTAATAAAATCATCATGCATCAACCGTTAAAACAATTTCAAACAGTTAGCCACAATTAGTTTAATTCGCAAAAACTCGCATTAATTAGCGTATGAAAATTGATTATAAAAAATATGCCGATGGATTAGTGCCTGCAATCGTGCAGGATTTCGATACCAACAAAGTGCTCATGCTTGGTTTCATGAATGATGAAGCTGTCCATAAAACAGAAGAAACCGGCAAAGTTACTTTTTACAGCCGCAGCAAAAACCGATTATGGACAAAAGGAGAGGAGAGTGGAAATTTTCTGATGCTGAAATCAATTGCCGTTGACTGTGATAATGATACATTATTAATAAAAGCACATCCGCTTGGCTCGGTTTGCCACACTGGTGCAGACACTTGCTGGAGCGAGAAAAATCACAGCGATGATTTTCTGTTTTACCTCGAAAGCATCATAAATTTGCGGAAGCAGGCTTCTCCGGATGAGTCTTATGTTGCGAAATTGTTTTCAAAAGGGATTAATAAAATTGCCCAAAAAGTTGGCGAGGAAGCCGTTGAAATGGTGATTGAAGCAAAAGATAATAATGAAGAACTATTTTTGAACGAATCGGCAGATTTGTTGTTTCACTATCTGATGCTTTTGAACGCCAAAGGATATACTTTACAACAGGTGTTGAGCGTTTTAGAAAAACGACATCATAAATAAATCATACAGCGATGAAAAATGTAGTGTTGGCTTTGTTTGTTTTACCTCTGTTCGCAAATGCGCAAAATAAAAGCGCCGGTTTTGTGATTAACGGAACTGTGAAAGGCTTGCAGGAAAAATCAGCGATTTCTTTGACTGATGGCAATAAGCCGACTGATACTATTGCGAAAGGGATTGTGAGTGCTGGGGCTTTCAAGCTTTCAGGAAAAACTGCCGAGCCGAATTTATACTTGCTAAATTTTGATGGCGGGAAAAAGAAGTTTCCATTGTTTATCGGTAATGACAATGTAACTATCAAAGGCGATGCAGAAAATGCAAAAGATTTCGAAGTGACAGGATCTCAGTCCCACGCTGATTTTGTTGATTTTCAAAAAACATTCAATCCGCTTATGGCGAGGTTGAATACCGTGAGCCAGATGATCAATTCCCATCAATATGTTGCAAAGAACGATTCGCTGATGAAAGAATATAATGATGCTAATGTTCAGATTCAAATGGCGGAAGATCAGTTTGTGCAAAACAAGAAATCATCTTATGTCTCTCCGTTTGTTTTATTGGTGCTTGCTCAGCTTTCAGAAAACCCTCAGCTTGAGAAAAGATTTAATATGCTCACACCGGAAGCGCAAACCGGCTTTTTTGGAAAATATCTTCATGAACAAATTGAAACAGCAAAAATCGGAGAGGTAGGAAGCAATGCGATCGACTTCACTCAAAATGATACAACAGGCAAGCCTGTGCAGCTTTCATCCTTCAAAGGAAAATATGTGCTCGTAGATTTTTGGGCAAGCTGGTGCCATCCATGCAGAATGGAGAATCCTAATGTGGTTGCAGCTTTCAGCAAATTCAGAAATAAAAACTTTACCATCCTTGGCGTTTCGCTCGACAAGGCAAAAGGCCCATGGGTACAAGCAATCAAAGAAGACAATCTGATGTGGACACAAGTAAGCGACTTGAAATTCTGGAACAACGAAGTCGCGATGAAATATCATATCCAGCAAATCCCTCAGAATATGCTCATCGGTCCTGATGGAAAAATCGTTGCAAAAAATCTTCGTGGGCCTGAGCTCGAATCAAAATTATGCGAGCTGCTCGGATGTAATTAATTTATGATTTTAGATCTACGATTTACGATTTCTTTAGGTCGTACTTTTATTTCTAATTATTAATTACTAATTATCAATTATTAATTTTGATAGCAAACATCATCTATTGCTCCGCATCTTCTTCACGGGTTTATGTATTAGTTTCCTCGGTGCCCTTCCATTAGGAACACTGAATGTTGCTGCTATGCAGATTTCTGCAAGCGATGGAGTTTTCCAGGCTGTATATTTTTCAATCGGTGCATTGATTGTTGAAATGATATATGTGCGCATTTCATTAGTGGCAATGGATTGGGTAAGACAAAGAAAGCAGCTATTCAAATTCCTTGAATGGGTTTCAATATTAATCGTGATTGCGCTTGCTATTACAAGTTTTATAGCTGCATCAAAACCTTCAGGCGGGAAAAATATTATTCTCGGCAGCATGCTCCCGAAATTTTTATTAGGTATTGCAATGAGTGCGATTAATCCCGTGCAAATCCCTTTTTGGTTTGGATGGAGCACTGTTCTATTCACAAAAAAAATACTGCAACCGATAAACAGTAATTACAATTTCTATATCGCTGGAATCGGGTTAGGGACTTTCATCGGCAACTCGGTTTTTATTTTCGGAGGAAGATTTATCGTTGATAGGCTGAATGATAATCAGAAAATTTTGAACTGGTGCATTGGTGGAATATTTGCAATCACAGCTATTATTATGCTTTGGAAAATGTTGATGAAGAAAGACTCCTTAGAAAAAGTGGTAAGTGATAAGTGATAATTACGTGGCATACAAAAGGGGCTTACTTACAACTTATTTTACTTACCACTTACAGCTCTGTAGCCCATTTATCCCTCTCATCCGGTGCAAACTTCCACGGTGCAAAATTGTTTTCTACATTGCTGAACATACTATTCCATTCTTGCGGAGCATTGCTGTCTTCCATCACAAGCGCTCTTCTTAATTCCAAAATAATCTCGAGCGGGCTGATGCTAACGGGACATTCTTCCACACATGCATTACAGCTTGTGCATGCGCGAAGTTCTTCAACGGAAATATAGTTGAGCAAATTTTTTCCGTCATCTTTAAATTCTTTATTAGCGTTGATGTTCTTTCCAATTTCTTCTGCTCTGTCGCGGGTGGCCATCATAATTTTTCTCGGTGATAATAATTTTCCGGTGATGTTTGCAGGACAAGCTGCAGTGCATCTCCCGCATTCAGTGCACGAATATGCATCCAGCAAATTTCTCCAACTCAGATCAAACACATCTTTCGCGCCGAATTTTGATGGAGCTGCAGCATCCGTTGGCGCGAGCTCCGGTTGCATGGCATATAACACTTCATTCTGCACTGCAGGCATATTCCGCATTTTTCCTTCTGGCCAAAGCCTGGCATAATATGCATTCGGGAAAGCCAATAAAATGTGCAGGTGTTTTGAATAAGGAAGATAATTCAGGAATGCAAAAATGCCGAGTATATGAATCCACCAACATGTTCTCTCCAAACCAACAAGACTTTTATTGCTCATGCCATTCAATAAGGGATGAATGATTTGCGAGAATAAAAAATTGCCGGTGTTATGTTCTGCATAATGACCGTAACCTCTTGATTGCAGCAAAGTGTCGGTCGCATTCATCGTGAGGAATAATGTCATCAAGATGATTTCTGAAATCAAGATGTAGTTTGCGTCGCTTCTGGGCCATCCATCCAAATCCTTGCTGACAAAGCGTTTCAGCTTCACTACATTTCTTCTTAATAAAAAAATAACACAAACAGTCAGCACGCCAACTGCTAAAAATTCAAAAGCATTGATTAAAAAAATGTAGAGACCTCCAAGCGGTGAAGCAAACAAGCGATGGGTTCCGAAAATGCCATCGAGGAAAATTTCCAGTACTTCTGCATTAATAATAATAAAGCCTGCATAAATCACAAAATGCATCACGGCAACCAATGGATTCCTGAACATTTTCTTCTGGCCGAATGCGAGCAGCAAAACATTTTTCCACCTTGCTGAAGGATTATCATTATAATTCTCATCTTTTCCTAATAAAATATTTCTTCTTATCTGCATCACTTTTTTGCTGAACAGGAAAACAGCAAGCACAGCAATAATGATGAATAAAATTTGTTGAACGATATGCATGAAAACCTTATTGAATTAAATGATTATTTCTACAACGAATTGACAAGAAATCAACTTCGTGAAATTCGATTCAATTCGTGTAATAAAAATAAGATTATGTGACCGTAAGAAACTAAAATTTTTTCATTCCTCTTTTCATTCCTTAATTTGTGCCATGGCAAGAAATTATATATTATCTGAAGAAGTAGCGCAAAAAAAACTCCTGCGCATGGCCTACGAAATTCTGGAAAACAATTTTGGTGAAGAAGAAATTTTGCTTGCAGGCATCCGTGAGAGTGGGAGCGTAGTGGCAAGAAATATACAAAGTCTCTTAGGTCGCATCTCAACAATCAGGACAGATATCATTACTATCACACTTGATAAAAAATTTCCTGATGAAGTCACTTTCAGCAAACCTGTTTCTTTTGATAACAAGCCTGTCATTTTAATTGATGACGTGAGCAACACAGGAAGAACACTTTTATACGCATTGAAACCTTTCTTATCAGCACATCCAAAAAAAATACAGACATTGGTGCTGGTTGAAAGAACGCACAAGATATTCCCCGTAAAGCCTTACTACGTGGGGCTTTCAGTCGCCACCACTTTGCAGGAACACATTTATGTTGAAGTGGAAGGAGAGCAGGTGAAAGGTGCGTGGCTTGAATAATACCGGAGGAGTATTTTTTCATTTCAGTAAAAATCTGAGTTATTAATCTCCCCAAAATTTACAGGCAAATATCAAAGCTTCAAAGTATCCAAAATACCCTTTATTTTATCCACAAAAGTTAGCAAAAAAAGCACTTTTTTATTCAGGTTATGAACCTTAAAAACGATAGTTTTGCAGCCTTCCCTAAATAACAAGGAAAGGATGTCTTTTAGTATCAAAATTCACTATGGAAGATAATAATCTCACGCCGCAGGAAACACAAGACAATAACAGAATAGTTCCGATCAACATTGAAGAGCAGATGAAGACTGCCTACATAGATTATTCTATGTCGGTAATCGTGGGCCGTGCATTGCCCGATGTTCGCGACGGATTGAAGCCTGTTCACCGCCGCATTCTTCATGGCATGAACGAATTGGGAAATCATAGTAACAAGCCCTATAAAAAAGCAGCACGTATTGTGGGAGAGGTGATGGGTAAATATCACCCCCATGGCGACAAAGCCATTTACGACACGATGGTGCGCATGGCGCAGGAATGGAGCATGCGCTATTTGCTGGTTGATGGCCAGGGGAATTTCGGGAGCCAGGATGGTGACGGCCCTGCAGCAATGCGTTACACTGAAGCAAGGCTTCACAAGATGGCAGAAGCCATGCTGGAAGACATTGAAAAAGACACCGTCGATTATCAGCCAAATTTTGATGATTCATTAGAAGAACCAACAGTTCTTCCAACACGCATTCCGCAATTGCTTATGAATGGTGCAAGTGGTATTGCGGTTGGTATGGCAACGAACATGATGCCGCATAATCTCACTGAAGTGATCAACGGATGTATTGCGTATATAGATAACCGTGAAATCACGATTGAAGAAATGATGAGCTATGTGAAAGCTCCTGATTTTCCAACAGGCGGTATTATTTATGGAATGGAAGGAGTGAAGGCAGCGATGATGTTTGGCAGAGGAAGAGTAGTGCTCCGCGGAAGATTGCATATCGATACAAAAGCAAGTGGCCGCGAACAAATCATTATCACTGAAGTTCCATATCAGGTGAACCGTGATGCATTGTGTGATAGAATTGGCCAGTTGGTAAATGAAAAAGTGATTGAAGGAATTGCGCATGTCAATAATGAATCGAACCAAAAAGAAGGAACAAGGATTGTGATTGATCTGAAAAGAGATGCGATTGCAAATCTTATCATCAATCAGATATATAAGCACACAGAACTACAAACATCTTACGGCATCAATAATGTAGCGCTCGTAAAAGGAAGACCAAGAACGCTCAACATCAGAGAGATGGTCACAGAGTTTGTGGACTTCCGTCACGAAGTTGTTATCCGCCGCACAAAATTTGAATTAAAAGAAGCAGAGAAAAAAGCACATATACTTCAGGGTTATTTGATCGCTCTTGATCATTTGGATGAAGTGATTGCTTTGATCCGCGCATCAGCAACTCCTGAAGTCGCCAAAGAAGCATTGATCAATGCAGGTTGGGGGCTTGATGAAATTCAGGCAAAAGCCATACTGGAATTACGATTGCAGCGATTGACCGGAATGGAGCGGAATAAGATCAAAGAAGAATACGATGAATTGATGAAGCTGATTGCATTCTTAAAAGATCTATTATCTGATGAAGGCAAGCGCTTTGATGTGATCAAAAAAGAATTGAATGAAGTAAAAGATAAATTTGGCGATGAGCGCAAATCAGAAATCGTTTACCTTGATGATGAAGTGCGCATTAAAGATCTCATCAAAGAAGAAGATGTTGTGATCACTATTTCTCATCTTGGTTATATTAAAAGAACATCAGCTTCAGAATATCGCCAGCAAAGGAGAGGAGGACGCGGCGCTGTCGGTGGCAAAACAAGAGAAGAAGATTATATCGAACACTTGTTTGTTGCGTCCACTCATCATACGATGCTTTTCTTCACGGAAAAAGGCAGGTGCTACTGGCTGAATATTTATGAAATTCCTGAAGGCGAAAAAACCAGCAAGGGCCGTGCAATACAAAACCTCATTCAGATTCCACAGGATGATAAAGTGAAAGCAATCATCGATGTGAAAGATATCAAGGATGAAGAGTTTGTGAAATCACATCATATTGTTCTTTGCACAAAACAAGGCATCATCAAAAAAACTTCATTGGAAGATTTCAGCAGGCCAAGACAAAACGGTGTGATTGCTGTTACTATCCTTGAAGGCGATCAGTTAATAGAAGCAAAGCTCACTGACGGCAATTCAGAAATCATGATGGCGGTGAAAAGCGGAAGGTCTATTCGTTTTGAAGAAGAAAAAGTTCGCCCGACAGGAAGAGGTGCTATTGGTGTTGCGGGAATCGAAGTGGACGATGCAAAAGATGAAGTGATTGGTATGGTATGTGTGAATAAAGAAGACAAAACAAGAACGATATTAGTAGTGAGCGAAAAAGGTTTTGGCAAAAGAACACTGATTGAAGAATATCGCATCACCAACAGAGGCGGCAAAGGAGTGAAGACGATTAGTGTGACTGATAAAACAGGTGCGCTTGTTGGAATTTTGGATGTTACTGAAAGAGAAGATTTAATGATTACTTGCAAAAGCGGTGTTACAATCAGGATGCCTGTGAATGGCATTAGTGAACAAGGACGCGCAACGCAGGGAGTGAAGTTGATAAGGCTTGACGAAGGTGATGAAATTGCTGCTATCACAAAATTGGATGAACATGTTGGAAATGGCAACGGTAATGGTAATAATCATCACACTGATGAACCGGGTGAAAAGCCGGCAGAAGAAAATGGAAGTGGGGAAAATGATGGTCAACCGGTTGTAGAATAAAATATTGCTGATATTCGCAGGAATTAATGAAAACTTTTTATTTTCAATAAAATTTATATCATGAAATCGACTCTTCTGGCTTTAATATTTGCTGTTGCTGGTCTCGGTCTCTCAGCACAAAACCTCGACAAAGCAAAAGATCTTCTAAAGTCAAAAAAATTAATGGATGCAAAAGCCGAAATAGATAAAGTGCTTGCGGTTGATAAAAACCAAAAAAATGCAGAAGCATGGTACTATAAATGCAAGATTTATACAACCATCGCAGACGACAGCACGTTGAAACAGCAAGTGCCTGATGCGCACGTTCAATCTTTGGATGCACTAAAGAAATACGTAGAAACAGATGAAGCAGCCAATAAAGAAAAAGAAAAGCAATCTCTATTATTAAAGCTTGACAATTACAAGCCCATCAATTCAATTTATGCAGGGTTTTTTCAGGATGGAGCGAGCAGCTACAATGCAGGCAAATATGATGAAGCGCTCACAGATTTTAAAGGGGCACTTGATTCGAGAGAGTTCATGTTCTCAAAAGGATGGATCACTCAGAAATTTGATACTATCAGCACTTTGTATGCAGGCATCGCAGCAGAGAAAGCAAAAAAGAGAGATGACGCGGCGACTTATTATTCAAAGATTGCCGATATGAAATTAAACGACTCTAAGTATGAGGACATTTATAAATGGCTCGCTAATTATTATTCTCAGGATAAAAGCGATGAAACGAATGCATTGAAATATGCGAGGCTTGGCAAAGAAGTTTATCCTGCTGATTCTGCATGGAAAGAAATTGAGCTTGGCATTTATGAGAGCGAACTCGATGAGTATAGAAAGAAAGGAAATAAAGATTCATTGTTCGCAAAATACGATCAGATTCTTGCGCAATTGCCAAACAGCCATGTGTTCACTTACAATTACGGAGTTGAAGTATACAACTACGCTGTTGATACCAGCTCTGGCAAAAAACCTGCTAACTCAGATGCATTGATCACAAAAGCAAAAGAGCTTCTGAATAAATCCCTGGCGCTAAAACCAGATTATGCTCAGGCTAATCTGTTGCTTGGACAGATTGCTTATAATGATGCTGTTGATTTTAAAGCTACCACAAAAAACATAAAAGGACAGAAACCTGAAGACATTAAGAAGAGAGCGGATATAAGAGTTGCGGCACTTAAAAAATTTGATGATGCAATTCCTTATTTTGAAAAAATCGATCAGCAGTTAGGTTCTCAGGGCAAGTTAAAACAAGATGATAAACGGACTTTGAAAGATGCTTATGATCTGCTCATCACGATTTATGAACAGAAGAACCAAAAAGATAAATCTGATGTGTACACGAAGAAGTTCAATGATGTAGATAAAGTTCATTAATGATATAAATTAATTTAGTAAAATAAGCCCCGGCATCATTCCCGGGGTTTATTTTTATAGTGAGGTATTATTCTTTAATTTTTGCATATCATGCAATAAAAACCCTTTAAATCCTTTATAGCTTATCACTGAAATGATAAAAAGAGCCCTTTCAACATACCTGGAGGATATCAAAGAAATCCCTGCGATCATCAACACCTCGCATTTGCCTTCGCTCGATGGCTTCAGGGGCATTTCTATTCTGATGGTGGTAATCGGACATTTGTTTGTGAGAAGGGGCTACGACGCATGGCAATATATCTTCAACGGCAACCTCGGTGTATATATATTTTTTGTGATTAGCGGGTTTCTCATCACCACATTATTGTTAAAAGAAAGACTCAAAACAAAAACGATTTCTCTGAGGAAATTTTACATCAGGCGTTTCTTAAGAATTTTTCCGGTTGCTTATCTCTACATCATTGTTCTCATCATACTGAATTATGTGTTGAATCTGCATATCCCATGGCTGGCATTTTTAGCAGCAGCTTTATACCTGCAGGATCTGGAAGTTTTCAACCTCAGTTGGTACACCGATCACTATTGGTCCTTGTCCATTGAAGAACAGTTTTATTTATTTTTTCCATCATTATTGAAAAAGAACCTGAAGCTTTACAGCATCATTATACCTGTATTGATTTTCCTGATTCCATTTTTGGTTTTTGTTTGCAGGCGCAGCCCTTATTTGGAAAATTCTTATTTCTATGAAGTCATCCATTTCATGCTGAAATTTGACGGTGTGATGGTAGGCTCATTTTTTTCATTGCTTGTTTTCAAGAACATGATCCCATGGGATTTTATCAAAAAATATAAAATCGCATTGAATATTATTTTGCTTCTGCTCACGCTGGCGATTCATAATAACCATAGCCTGACTGCGATTAACCACATGAGCTCTTTCTTTATTGGCATTATTATCATCAGCAATCTGTATCCGGCAAATGATTTTATTTTCAAATTCCTGAACAACAAATGGCTGATGAAAATCGGCATATTATCATACAGCATTTACATCTGGCAACAGCTTTTCACCATGACAAGGAGCGAGCCTACATCAGTGAACATTCCATGGTATCCATTGCCGTTGAACGTGATTGTTCTGATCGCTATCAGTTATATTTCTTACAACTACTACGAAAAATCTTTCCTGAAACTGAAAGAGCGCTTCAAATAAAAAATCCCCGCCAATGAATTGACGGGGATTGGACATTCTCTCTGACACAATCTGTGTTCTATTACATACGCAAAAAGAAGGGCAGAAGATGAAGTGATGCAAAAAATAACCTATGGTATTTTTTGCAGCCACAGTAAATACTGCAAAATCCGGTAGATATACCTGTTCGTTTCGGTATGCTGCTGAAGTATTTTTATACTATTTTTTGACCCTATAGGACAAGGTTTATTAAAAGGTAAAGGCCCCGCATGTTCATGCGGGGCAATTTTATGATTGCTTGTTAAGAATTATTATCGACGGTTCTTGATTCTTTGGGTCCAGCCGATATGATTATCAAGCGTGATGGATGCTAACAGGACAAAGATGACGAACAGGGAAGCTCTTGGGTCGATGGTTGGCTTATCGATATGGGCGCCCAAATATAGCAGGCGCACCATTAATAGGTTTGTCATGGGTCGGAATTTCTTGGGTTGACGGATTATGAACAGGTGCTTAACGAAAAAAGCAGGGGATTTATTTCATGTGATTTTGTGGCAGATTTTCAAAAAACCTGTCGCAATTTATTATACAAAACATGGGGTCTGCTTGTGACGGGTGTATATTCAATGGAGCAATTAAGTTATGAATATGCGCAAGCAATGTATCTGATAAGGGCAAGTTCAATTCCGAAAGCAGTTATGGCAAAACATAGCTGCTTTTTCTTTCGCTATTTGTTCTGTGTTTTTTTATAGTCATGCATGATCAGTGCTATCAAAAGTAGGAAGATAATAAAGAGCGATGCTCTTGGGTCAACATGTGGTTTTGGTGCGCTCGAATAAACGTAGCCAAGAAGATAAATTGTCAATGTTTTCATTTTTAGCGGTGGACTGGGGGTTCAATTAAAGATATAGATAAAATCCTGTAATTAAAAACAATTTGGGCTTTAATTATTGCAAACGTTTGAAAAAAGTTTGACACCGGCATACGAGCCGTTAGGCGAAGTGAAATGTTACCACAATTTATTCTTTTGTAATATCTTTTTAACGTCATCAAACCCTGAAGCAGTGGCTTCGGGAACTGGAATAAGTTTGTTTATAATAATATCATCTTTCGATATTTGAAATATTTTTACAAATGGCGGTTGCTTTTTACCCTTCGCATCTGAAAATTCAATTTTTACAAATTCGTAAAAAATATCCGATTGCTTTAAATCAAATGGGCTTACGGATATTGTCCCACCTGTCACAAGCTCTATACCATTTTCGTCTATTTCTGTGCTTTTATTTGCACCATG
This sequence comes from Puia sp., assembly GCA_035295505.1. GTDB lineage: Bacteria > Bacteroidota > Bacteroidia > Chitinophagales > Chitinophagaceae > Puia. Next base: position 25,681 of record DATGIX010000089.1, read on the forward strand.
GGTATTGTCTGTGATAAATTGCAATTCTCCATTGTGCATCGCTAAGGCAACATTAAAATCAACTATATCATGGGCTATAGATTTCCCCCTTGCTTTAATCGCAATTGCGAATTTGAAGGTGGAGTCATGTTTTAAAATAAAAACAGGGTTGCCGATTTCTTTCGCCTTTAATTCCAACGATGGGGCATCTACAATAACCGATGGCTTTTCCAATAATTTTTTCAAAATAGAACTATCTATAACAACCATCGTCTTAGATAATGAATCAAACTTGAGACCGCTCAATGAATCCGCTATCCTGTGAATCGAATCAGAAATTTCATGCTGACGATTAGAATTGTCAGATTGTTGTTTGTCGGCTAAATCTTTTCTGTCTTTCTTTAGCGTTATTGCCAATATTAATATGCCAATTAAAGCGGATAAAATTATTTTGAAAACTTTAAAACTTTTGCTTTTGAATGTTTCTAGAAATGAGATTATAAGGGCGCAGAATCCTAAGATTGCCAGCCAATCAGTTTGTGTCAGTTGTTTTATTTCGTCTAACATCTTTGTTTCTCCAATATATTACATGGCTACCGCCAGCAAACATACCGATACTATAAGATAGCAAAATAACTGGAATCATAAACATGTATTCTGTATTAAAAGAAGCGTGGCTAAAAAAAGAAAAAAAACAAAACACAGCCAAAGGGATGAAAGGAAGCGCTATTTAACATAATATTAATTATAAGACTTTTCATATTCTGATTTTTTTAGTGCTGTTGCAAAGTGAGCGAAAATTGTATAAAGTATTCAAAGATAAATTAGGAATATCTCCTGATGGCTCATTGAACTTTAAAGTTTCTGGGTCTCTTGAATCACCCCAACTTGCCGGAGATATTCATCTACTTCATCAAATGTTCGAATCTTTCCAGCAGAATCAATAACACAATCATTAGATAATATTTTCATCCATCCTTCAGGTGGCAAACCCACACCCGCGCTATGTTTATGCGTTGCAAATAACTTACGCATAAACGCCTGAACCTGTTTTACATAACGCAAAATTATAAGAAAATACCGTAGCT
>DATGIX010000090.1:0-12271 GCA_035295505.1 Puia sp.
GATACAATTCATAACCATCCGGAACAGGCACACGTTTGTCAAACTCACCATGTTGAATTAGCGTAGGCGTTCTCGCATGTGTGATGTTGGTGATCGGAGATGTTTTTTGATAGATCGCAGGATCGGACCATGGAGTTGATTTCAGGTATTGTTTGGTGAAAGGCGTGATATCGGTGTTCACATAATAAGTCATCCAGTCGGAGATGCCTGCACCAACACTAATTGCTTTGAAGATAGTAGTGTTCGTTGTGAGGAACGCAGAAATATATCCGCCCTGGCTCCAGCCCATGCAACCCATTTTTGCAGTATCTACAAATCCTTGTTGAATGAGGTAATCAACTCCACTCACCACATCCCACATATCACCCACGCCGAGATTGTTCACATTCAGCGAACGGAATTTTGCTCCGTAACCTGCGCTGCCGCGATAATTAACCCGCAACACAATTGCACCTTTCTCGCACCATTGCATGATCGGATATACATAAGTAGGCACTGGTTCAGGACGATCAACGCCAGTTGGCCCGCCATGTATCACTACAAGCAAAGGATATTTTTTGTGCGGATCAAAATTTTTTGGTTTCAAGAGAACGCCTTCAATCATATTATCATCTTTGCTTTTCCAACGGACGATTTCATTCACAGGTACATTCCATTTCTCTATCTGTGCATTTAGTTTTGTTACTTGTTGCAATTCAAACTGATGGTTCACGAGATATAATTCATTCAACGAATTAAAATTTCTCCCTACAACTGCTGCTTGCTGATGATCTTTTGAAAAACTGATGCCACCGGGAAGATCAAGATTGATAGCAACTTTTTTATACTGGTTCTTTTTAACATCGTATATAAAAAGAGATGACTTCATTTTGTCAAGCGCCGTGAAATAAATAGATTCATCATCCCATTCCACAACACTTTTATCTTCATCAAAATCGCTTAATATTTCACGGCTTGTTTTTTTTTCGACATCATAAACCATCAATTTGTTATTGGTATAAAAATTACTGGTGGTATCCGCGAGATGTGTTGAGTAAATAAAATATTTTCCATCCCTGCTCCATTTCTGAAAATTATCGGATGAAGGATTTTGAACAAGCACTTCTGTTTTTTTATCGGCGAGATTTAATAATGCAATATCAGCATGAAGAATGGAAGTTTTGATGCGGCTGTCTGGCTGAAAATCAAAAATGATATGTTTGCTATCCGGGCTCCACTCAAAATTGCTGATGTAATAATTTTCTTTGAGCAACTGTTCAGGCACCGGCAATACAGCGCATGGATTTTTATCTGCAGATTTAACGCTATCTTTTTTTTCATTATAACAGGGAAGCATACCCGCTTGTGTGAGACTGTCATAATTGAACCGTATCGACCAAAGGCTGTTTTGTTTGAAGCCTTCGTCTTCCACATCAAATCCGCCATAACGTTCGGTAGTATTTTTTTCTTTTTTTGAATCTGTATTGGTGATGATAAAAGCAATTTGTTTTCCGTCAGGGCTCCATTCATATCCATCCACGCCTGTTTCTTCTTTGGTCAATGGCATCGCTTCACCTCCCGTTGTAGAAATAAGATAGAGTTGATTTTTATTTCCCCTGTCTGCAAGAAAAGTCACCCATTTGCTATCTGGAGAAAATTGCCCGTTCGTGCTGCTTCCCTGGTTTGTTCTTGTAAGTTGAAAACGTAAGCTGCTGTCTTTTGTACTTGCAAGCCAAAGCTCATTATCATAACGATTGGCAGACCAATCAGTGGATTGGATGGAATAAAGCACCCATGCGCCATTGGGAGAAACAACTGGTTGACTAACCTGTTTCAGGCTGATCCATTGCTCAAAAGAAACAGAAGGTTTTTGCGCATTCAAAAAATAAAATGCAATTAGACATACGAGGAGAACAGTTAGTTTTTTCACGGCTTATGATTTAAAGTTGTTTTATTTTAATATTCCTGAAAGAAATTCCTTTTAACCAATACTGCAAACCGATGTGCCCTTTTGTATATTTCCCGAATTCAGGGTAATGGATAAAATTGGTTTTGCTGATCATGTCTGGCCATGCAGCTGATTTGAAATCCTGTTGCGTGGTTAGTGTCCCATTGAGATAAAATTCAATTTTGCCATCCTGCTGTTTAATTCTTGATTGATTCCATTCGCCCGCGGGTTTTGGGTCAACCGGATTTATCAGAGGAGCGAAACCAAACAAACAACCAGAGCGTTTATTAGCTGTTGCGTAATCAGGATTAGAAATATCCAGTAATTGATATTCCTCGCCAGAAGCCCAGGCAGCCGGTAAATCTTTTCTTTCAACTACATTCATAAATACACCGCTGTTGCCGCCAGGCGATATCTTCCATTCAAAATACAAATCAAAATTCTCAAACTCTTTATCAGAAATGATATCGAAGTGTACCAATTTAAAATTCGTGTCGCAATACAGCTCTCCGTTTTTTGCGACCCATACTGAATCTATTTTTCCATAATTGTATACATGCCATCCATTAGTGGTTTCCCCATCAAACAGCAATTGCCATCCTTCGCTTTTCTCTTTTTCTGTTAGTTGATTATTGTGATCTATTGTGCCATTGCAGGAAGAAAAAATAATTCCAATGAAACTTATTGCTAAAAAATTGATTAATCGTTTATTCATTTTATTTAGTTGAAAGTTTAAGTTAGTTATTAGATAAGAGGGAATCAAAATTTTTTGCTTTGATACTGTGAAACAAAGAAAATAAAGGCGAATTAAAAGAGAATTTTGTTTTTCGATATAAAACCCTGCTCTTATACAGATTACAGTATTGCTTACCATTATTACTGATTCGCCATGCAAAAGCAAAATGGGTTGAATACTTGCGCTAATTTTGAATCCTCAAGTCAAACATCATGGAAAAAATCATACAGCTTGAAACTGTTTCACAGTTCAACTCGCTCAGAGGGCAGGAAACACTTCACCCATTGGTAACAGTGCTCGATCAGTCAAAATCAAAACCGTTATATCCGGCACGTTTTGTTTCGGGATTGTATGTTGTTTTTTTGAAAGAAATAAAATGCGGCGAGTTGAAGTATGGGCGCAACACCTACGATTACGAAGAAGGCACTTTGGTTTTTATTGCACCGGGGCAAGTGTATGGAGTAGACGATAAGATGAAAGCCGTTCAACCAAAGGGATGGGCACTCGCATTTCATCCTGATTTGATTCATGGAACTTCATTAGGCAAACATATCAAAGAATATAATTTTTTCTCTTACGATGTAAATGAAGCGTTGCATGTTTCCGAAAGAGAAAGACAAGTAGTGATTGAATGTTTTAATAAGATACAATATGAGTTATCACATGCTATCGATAAACACAGCAAGACTTTAATTGTTAGCAATATCGAATTGTTCCTGAATTATTGCGTTCGTTTTTACGACAGGCAATTTATAACAAGAGACAATATTCACAAAGATGCGCTGGTAAAATTTGAAGAATTGCTAAATGGATATTTTCAATCGGATAAACCAAAAACGTTGGGCTTGCCTTCCGTAGCATATTGCGGAGGGCAATTGAATTTGTCGGCAAACTATTTTGGCGATCTCGTAAAAAAAGAAACCGGAAAGTCTGCACAGGAATATATTCAGGAAAAGGTAATAGACCTCGCCAAAGAAAAAGTTTTTGACATCAGTAAATCGATCAGTGAGATTGCTTATGAAATGGGCTTTAAATATCCGCAGCATTTTACAAGACTATTTAAACAGAGAGTTGGTCAATCGCCGAATGAATACAGATTATTGAATTAATAAAATTATAAAACAGATATTATGCAAAAAAGAAAATTAGGCAGCAGCGGATTAGAAGTTTCCGCAATTGGATTGGGTTGTATGGGAATGAGTTTTGGCTTTCCGCCTTTCCCCGAAAAAAAAGATATGATCATATTGTTACATCAGGCTTATGAAAGAGGCGTAACTTTTTTTGATACCGCTGAAGCTTATGGCCCTTATGAAAATGAAGAATTATTAGGAGAAGCATTAGCACCGATTCGTGATAAAATAATAATCGCTACAAAATTTGGGTTCAAATTTGAAAATGGGAAAATAACCGGAGTGAATAGCCATCCTGAGAACATCAGGAAAGTAGCAGAAGAATCATTGAAAAGATTAAAGACAGATGTGATCGATTTATTTTATCAGCACCGTGTTGACCCAGGCGTGCCAATCGAAGATGTGGCGGGAACAGTGAAAGATTTAATCAAAGAAGGAAAGGTGAAGTATTTCGGAATGTCAGAAGCCGGCGCAAATACGATTCGTAAGGCACATGCTGTCCAACCGGTTGCTGCATTGCAAAGCGAATATTCTTTATGGACAAGGAAGCCTGAAGAAGAAATTATACCGATGCTTGAAGAATTGGGAATTGGTTTTGTTCCTTTCAGCCCACTTGGAAAAGGTTTTTTAACAGGCAAGATGAGCGCAGATACAAAATTTGCAAGCAACGATTTCCGCAGTTTGCTTCCGCGTTTTACGCCTGATGCTTTGAAAGCAAATCAAACGTTGATCGATCTGTTAGGTAAAATTGCAACAAATAAAAATGGAACACCAGCACAAATTGCATTAGCATGGCTGCTCGCACAAAAACCATGGATCGTTCCGATTCCTGGTACAACGAAGTTGCATCGGCTCGAAGAAAATATCGGCGCAGCAAACGTTGAATTGACATCGGAAGAATTGAAAGATATTCAATCTGCGCTCGAAGAGATTAAAGTATTTGGCAATCGTTACCCGGATGCATTGGAAAAGACAACAGGGTTGTAAGGTTTATGAAAGAAAATTAGGCATGTAAATGAAATTTTAGAAAATGAAAGTAAAATGGTTTTATAGAAGCAAATGGATACTAATTATTATTATGACATCTTTATTATCAAACAATGTATCTGCACAAAACCATTACATGCGCATTGCAAAAGTCGTTATTGACTCTGCGCAATTGGAAAATTATAAGATAGCATTGAAAGAAGGCATTCATGCAGCAGTTACTAAAGAGCCGGGTGTTTTAAGCCTCAATGCAGTATATGATAAAGCGCATCCAACGCATGTAACAGTTTTTGAAATTTATGCTAATGAAGAAGCATATAAAGCGCATACGCAAACTGCCCATTTCAAAAAATATAAAGAAACAGTGAAGGATATGGTGAAATCTTTGGAGCTGACAGATGTTCTTCAAATTGCACTTGAATCGAAAATGAAATGATTATTTAAAACATTAAATTATGTCACAAAACACAGAACCAATATTTCCGCAAGGGCAAAAAGCTCCCGCAGATTATTTCACGGGCAATGCATGGGTGAAAAATTTAGTTGCGCCGGAAGACGGATTAAATGCAACAGCTGGTAATGTGTTTTTTGAACCCGAGGCAAGAAACAATTGGCACACACATTCCGGTGGCCAGATATTAATTGTAACAGATGGTAAAGGATATTATCAGGAAAAAGGCAAAGCTGCTCAATTGATTCAGAAAGGAGATGTTGTAAAAATTCCCGCAGATGTTGTGCACTGGCATGGTGCATCGCATGAAAGTTCACTCACACATATTGCCATCAACCCAAACATTCAAAAAGGAATTGTGCAGTGGATGGAAAAAGTTACTGACGAAGAGTATAATAGCTTACAATAAAATTCACCGAATTGAAAGCAGTTAACAATAATTATTACCATTCATCCAAAACAATTCAGACAAACTTGTCTGACTATTTTATTTTCGCGTCATGATTACTGCAGACACATCGGTACGTGAGCAAATTGTTTCTACGGCCGACCGATTATTTTACAAACAAGGTTACAACCTCACAGGTATTAATCAGATAATAGAAGAAGCCGGTGTTGCCAAAGCAAGTCTGTATTATCATTTTCCTTCTAAAGAAGATTTGTGTGTCGCCTACCTAAAACGCAGATATGAAAAATGGTCAGCGATGCTAACGAGATTTCTTGATGGGATTACTGATCCGAAAGAAGCCATTATCAAATGTTTTGAATGCCGCTCGGAATACTTGCTGGAAAACGATTTCAGCGGCTGCAGTTACATTCGCATCATTGCAGAAATGCCACAGCGAAGCGCAAAGATTAATAAGCAAGCCATTTTGAATAAAGAAAAGCAGCGCCAGTTTTTTACGGAACAGGTAAAGAAATTAAAAAAGATTCATGGCGCTTCTGTAAACGATTTTGCCAATACTATTTTTTTATTGTTTGATGGTGCTACTGTTCAATGTCAGGTTTATCGCGAGCTTTCGCCCATTGATAATGCGCTGAAAGCATTGAAAATTTTATTATAGTTTATCAAAACGATGCTGCTTGCCTGATTGATTACAATCGTTGGATTATTATTTATTGACAGGATTAACACAAAAGTTTTATCAGAAACAAATCGTGATGAAGAAATTTTTATTATCAAGAATATTTTTTTCAGGTTGCGCATGGCTGTTATTATTCAGTTTTTTAAAAGCTCAACCTGCTCAGCTAAATTTATCTGATGCTATCAGAACAGGATTGACAAATTATCAAAGCATTCAGGCGAAAAGAAATTTTGTCAATGCTTCTTCAGCGTTAGTGCAGAATGCAAAGAACCAATACCTGCCTGATGTTACTGCATCTATTCAGCAAGCTTATGGAACTATTAATGGTCAGTTTGGTGCTTACAGTTCATTGGCGGGGCCAAGCACTGTTGCATCTGCAGGACCAACTTACTCCAGCCAAAACTGGGCATCGGCATTTGGCTCTATCTATCTTATCAATACCAACTGGGAATTTGTTTCTTTTGGCAGATTGCATTCAAGAATTGAAACAGCAAATAAACAATTGCTGCTCGATTCAGCAGATTTGACGCAGGAAAAATTTGTGCAGAGCGTGAAGATTGCAGGAGCATATTTGAATTTATTGATCACTCAGCGATTTGTGCAAAATGCACAGGCGAATCTGGAAAGGACAGTGTTTGTTCAAAAAACAGTACTCGCCCGAACCAAATCAGGTTTGAATGCAGGCGTTGATTCTTCTATTGCAAATGCAGATGTGTCTTCAGCAAAACTTACATTGATTCAGGCAATAAATGCTGAGCAGCAACAGAGAAATCAATTGTGCCAATTAGTAAATATTAATCCTTCGGTTTTAAATCTGGATACAAGTTTTTTTGCTGTATCACCAACAATATACAATACAAATTTTGCGGTTGATAATAATCCGCAGGTTCGGTTTTTTAAAAGCAGGATTGATTTAAGTTCTTCTACTGAAAAATATATTCAGAAAAGTATCAATCCCGGATTGAATTTGTTCGGCACATTTCAGGGAAAAGGCTCGGGCTTTGATTATAATTATACGCCTGCTACTTCAGGCAACTATTCAAAAAGTTATTTCGATGGCATTAACCCGAATCGTTACAACTATGTATTTGGCATTGGCATCGGCTGGAATATTGTGAGCCTTGCAAAAATCAAACAACAAGTGAAGGCGCAGGAATTTGTGACTGCTGCTTATCAGAATCAATATGATTTGATAAGCACACAATTGAAAGATCAGTTGATATTAAGCGACCAGCAAATTGAAAATTCATTAAAGAGTTTGCAGGAAGTTCCGGTTGAATACAAAGCTGCATCAGATGCATATCTGCAAAAAACAGTGTTGTATAAAAACGGATTGACAAATATTGTAGATGTGCAACAGGCATTATATAATTTGAACAAAGCAGAAATTGATTTGAGTGTCGCATATATCAATATATGGCAGTCGCTGCTCTTGAAATCAGCAGCAAGCGGAGATTTTGATTTATTTATGAAGCAAGTGAAATAGTGAGTAGTGAATAGTCAATAGTGAATTAGAGGGAGTCTTTTATTGACTACTCACCATTCACTACTCACAAAAAATATTATTATGGGTTTAATCAAAACAGCATTACGAAAACCAATCACGATACTTGTGCTTGTGGCAGGTTTATTTTTCTTTGGTGTGAAAGCAGTGCTCACTGCGAAGATTGATATTTTCCCGAACATGGATTTGCCGGTGATTTATCTCTCACACCCTTACGGCGGTTTCACACCTGACCAGATGGAAGGTTATTTCGGGAAAAATTATGTGAACCTGATGTTGTTTGTTTCCGGAGTGAAAAGTATTGAGACACAGAATATTCAAGGGCTCACATTGATGAAGCTCACCTTCTATCCGGGAACAAATATGGCGCAGGCAGCAGCGGAAGTATCAACATTCAGTAACCGCGCACAAACGATTTTTCCACCGGGAACTAATCCGCCATTTATTATTCGTTTTGACGCATCAACATTACCTGTAGGTCAACTAATATTGAGCAGCCCGAAAAGAAGCAACAATGAATTGCAGGATTTGGGGAATGTGTATGTCAGAGCAAATTTCACTTCTATTCCCGGATTAGTTTCTTCCGCGCCATTTGGTGGCAATGCAAGAACGATTGTTATTAAAGCAGATCCCGAATTATTGCGTTCACATAATCTTACACCGGATCAATTGGTGACTGCATTACGCATCAACAACCAGTCAACGCCTGCAGGAACGGTGCGCATCGGCGATAAGAATTATTTTACGCCTGCAAATACAAATATTAAAAACGTAAAAGATTTTGAGAACATTCCGATATATACAGGGGGTGTACAAAATTTATATATAAAAGATGTAGCGACTGTCGAAGATGGCGCAGACATAACAACAGGTTTTGTATTAGTGGATGGTAAGCGTTCTGTATATATGCCGATTACGAAATCTGCATCTGCGTCAACCTGGGAAGTGGTACAAAACCTGAAGAAATCGCTTCCACGTTTTCAGGCATTGTTGCCGGATGATGTGACACTGACTTTTGAATTCGACCAATCTACTTATGTAATTAATGCAGTGAAAAGTTTATTGACTGAAGGTGTGATAGGCGCAATCCTCACAGGGTTAATGGTGCTTTTATTTTTGGGGGATGCCCGTGGTGCATTGATTGTTATTATAACTATTCCTACCTGTATTATTTCCGGTGTACTATTTCTCACATTATTCAATCAGACTATTAATATCATGACGCTGAGCGGTCTTGCGCTTGCGATTGGGATATTGGTAGATGAAAGTACGGTGACGATTGAGAATATACATCAGCACATGGATATGGGAAAGCCCAAAGCACTTGCTATTTGGGATGCGTGTAAAGAAATTGCATTTTCAAAACTGTTGATTCTGTTTTGTATTCTCGCAGTGTTTGCTCCGGCATTCACGATGGGCGGAATTCCGGGCTCATTGTTTTTGCCGCTCGCTTTGGCGATTGGTTTTTCGATGATTACTTCTTACTTGATGGCGCAAACATTAGTGCCGGTGCTTGCCAACTGGATGATGAAAGAACATCACCCGATTAATAAAGCAAAAAAAAATGTGAAAGAATTTTTTAAGAAAGGAAGAACTGAGGATGATATTGTTTTCATGGAATCCGGCATTCCAAAAGAATCGGAAAAAGATACATGGCAGCAACGCGATTTATTATTAGCGCAAAAAAATGAAAAGAAAAAAATTAAAGGCTTTGATAAATTCAGGTTGCTGTATGCGCATCAGATGAATAAAGTGATTCCTTATCGCAAGCTGATAGTAGTGGCTTATATCATCGGAGGAGTAGCATTGGCAGTTTTCTTTTTGAATATAATCGGAAGAGATGTGCTGCCAAAATCAAACAGCGGACAATTTCAGGTTCGCTTGCGTGATGAAGATGGAACACGTATTGAAAAAACTGAACGGGATGTTTTGAAATCATTAACCGTGTTGAACGATTTGGTCGGGAAAGAAAATATTTCTATTACATCAGCGATGGTTGGCATGCATGGTTCTACTTTTTCTACCAACCCGATTTATCTTTTTATGGCTGGTCCCCAGGAAGCTGTGCTGCAGGTAGCTTTAAAAGAAGATTATAAAACAAATATGGATGATTTGAAAGATAGGTTCAGAGAGAAAATGAAAGAAGCATTACCGAATGTAAAATTATCTTTTGAACCGATTGAGCTTACTGATAAAATATTAAGTCAGGGTTCGCCCACGCCCATTGAAGTGAAAGTGATTGGAAAAAACAAAAAACAAAACGAAGAGTATGCATACAAAGTTATTGATAAACTGAAACAGATTTCTTATCTGCGCGATGTGCAACTGAGCCAGGCAATTCACTATCCCGCAATCAAAGTTGACATTGACAGGGTGCGAGCTGCTCAGCTTGGCACAAACCTGAATGATATTTCACGCTCGTTGATTGCAGCAACTTCATCCTCGCGTTTCACAGAAAAAAATATCTGGCTCGACCAGAAAGTAGGATTAGGTTACAACGTTCAGATAATGGTCCCGGAAAATCAAATGACAAGTGTGAATGATGTAAATGAAATTCCTGTTACACCAAATCAGTCAAGACCAACTGTTGGTGATATAGCGACTATCAGTGTAGATAGTATTTATGGTGAAGATGATAATATTGGAGCCATTCCGGTTTTATCCGTGACTGCTAATTTGTATAAAAAAGATTTAGGTACTGCTTCACGCGATGTTGAGCAATCTATCAAATCAATTGGTGAATTGCCTCGTGGTCTGACCATTGAAACAAGGGGACTAACGCAGGTTTTGACAGATACATTAAATAGCCTTCAATCGGGATTATTGGTAGCAATTGTAGTAATATTTTTAATGCTTGCAGCCAATTTCCAATCGTTCAAAGTGTCACTGGTAGTGCTTTGTACGGTTCCTGCGGTATTGGTCGGTTCGCTTGGGCTATTATTATTAACAGGTTCAACTTTGAACCTGCAATCATACATGGGCATTATCATGTCGGTTGGTGTTTCAATTTCTAACTCTGTTTTATTAGTAACGAATGCAGAAGAATTGAGAATGAAAAACGGTAACGCATTGCTGTCGGCAAGACAAGCAGCAGCAGTTCGTATTCGCCCAATCATAATGACAAGTGTTGCAATGGTGGTTGGTATGATTCCAATGGCATCCGGACTTGGTGAAGCAGGCGACCAATCTGCGCCATTGGGTCGTGCAGTGATTGGTGGATTGATTGCATCCACATTTGCAGCATTATTAATTTTGCCAATGGTGTTTGCATGGGTGCAGGGAAAAGCGAGCACACAATCTGTATCGCTTGATCCGGAAGATAAAGAGAGTGTTCATTATATCGCATCGTTATACGATGATGAACAAAAAGAATCTCCGGCGGGAAATTAAAATTGAAGTGAATTGATTCAAAATAATTAAAAGATAAAAGATGAAATGGTTATTGAAATTTATTGATGTGAAAAGCTCCATCGCATTTATCATATTTGCTTCAGTGATTCAGAGCTGCAGTTCTTCAAGTGCGAAAGATGAAGCAAAAGAAAAGAAAAAAGAAGTAGTGGAAGCGCCTGCATTAGAAACATTCAATTTGAAAAGCGGGCAGTTAAATTCTTCTTTGCAAGTGCCCGGAGAACTGGTCAGCTATCAGCAAGTGGATTTATACGCGAAGGTGAGCAGCTTCATTAAAAAATTATATGTGGATGTTGGCAGCGAAGTGAAAACAGGACAATTGCTCGCAGTGATGGAAGCACCCGAAATTAATTCGCAATTGTCAGCAGCAGAATCAAAATTGAAATCGCAAGAAGCTGTTTATATTTCCAGCAAAGCCACTTACAACCGATTATTAGAGACAAGCAAAACTCCCGGAACAATTTCTCCGAATGATTTGGATATTGCGCTTGCCAAACAAAATTCCGATTTGGCTCAGCTCGATGCAGCAAAAGCATCTTATCGCGAAATTACCGACACAAAAAATTATCTGGAGATACGTGCACCATTCAATGGTGTGATCAGTGCAAGAAATGTAAGTGCGGGTGCGTATGTTGGTCCTGCCGGCAAAGGTTCTGATTTGCCGATTTTCACGTTGCAGGAACAAAAAAAATTGCGTTTGGTAATCAGCGTGCCTGAGGCTTACGCAAGTTATCTGAATGAAAAAAATCAGGTAAGCTTCACCGTGAAAGGTATGCCTAATCAAATATTCAAAGCAAAAGTATCAAGGCTTGCAGGCGCGTTGGATTTAAGACTTCGTTCACAGCGAACAGAAATGGATGTGATCAATGATAATAAAAAATTGCTTCCTGGAATGGTGGCAGAAGTTTCCGTTCCATTGGATGGAAATGCAAATACATTTATCGTTCCGAAAACTGCGGTGGTGAATTCAACCATAAAACCATTTGTGATAAAAGTGGTGAACAACAAAGCACAATGGGTAAACGTGCAACTTGGAAGAACTG
>DATGIX010000091.1:0-26776 GCA_035295505.1 Puia sp.
AAGGCCGTTTATTTACACTACGGCTTTGCCCGAAAGCAGTGTGGCTGCCATTTATGAGGCGTATCAGATATTTCCTGCTTTGCATGATGAAAGAAATCATCTGAAAGAATTGATTGCTCAGTTTCAACACGCATCCATCAATTTTGAAAAATTGAAAAGCGAAACGCCAATACAAGTTGTTATCGTGCCCGGAAATGAGGCTGTGAAAAAAATCGCGAACCGTTTGCAGGAAAATAACTTTGATGTTCGACCAATTGTTTACCCGACTGTTCCGAAAGGTAGCGAACGATTAAGGATTGTGGTGCATAGTTTTAATACGATTGATGAATTGAAAGATTTGGTTGATTTGTTGAAAGGTTGATTGGATGTGAGATACTGGGTATGCGATTCAGGTAGCAAGAACTTGCTATTAATGAAACTGAAGGTGACTAGAGTATCCTACAGCACAAGAGTGCGACGCAACGATGCTGAAGAGAATTGATTAGCCGACTAACAAAACACTATTTCCAGATTGATTGCCGAAGGATTTCATCAAAGCTATTTGAGGAAATAAAATAGATAACTCTTGTCAGGTGATATATTGCCAATGCACTTCCCAAGAAATAAGCAATTTTAGTATTGAATAAAATGCTCCGGAAATATTCTTTGCCATTGATTAATTCAGTGGTCAAAACAATAATGGCAATAATGCAAAACAAAAATACCATCGGTCCGAAAAGATGATAATAAATGCTTTTTGAAAGATTGCCTTCGTATAAAAAAATCAGAGACTTGGTGATGCCGCAACCGGGGCATGGAAAACCGGTGAGCATTTTGAATGGACAAAAAGATTGTGCTGTTTCGAGATGAGCATTGCTGTTGCTTAGCATGATAATATACGGAACTGCCAGCACAATCAATGCTCCGGCAATCCCGTATAATTTCCGGGTTTTTTTATTGTTGTTTGTTAGTATATAATTTGTTGATATCACCTTGAACGATCATTGCAGCAACCATTGGAACAAAAAAGCCGAGCACCAAAAGCAGTGTAGACTGATCTTTTTGCGGCTCTCCCGCAAGTTCATAGATTTTAGGCAACCCTTCTTTTCCAGCTAGATAATAAAAATATAAATTCACCGGCATGCAGCATCCTGCAAAAATGGCGATCGGCTGCGAGATAACTTCTTTGTCCGAAGCCGCATTGATTACTTCAGCTGCTTTAATGTTCCAGTAAATGAGATAAAGCCCGCAAGTAATAAAGCCAAGTATTAGCACAACAATAGGATCATTTTTAAATTGAGGGATCGTTCGCATGTAGTTTTGGTTTAGTTATTGATTGAAAAGCTTACACACAATTTATGATATTATAGGCACTCACCAAATTTTCAGCTAACATTATAGCATATCTATTTTCTTTTGGATTGATTTTTTGTCTGCCTGTGTTTTTGCGAGCAATAAAGCTTTCTCAAAATTTTGTTTTGCTTTTTTATTGTCAACTTCTGTGTAAAGCTCGCCGAGCAAAGTGTAGTAATAATGATTGTTTGTAAGCTGCAGTTTTTCTGCCTGAAGAATGGCTTCTTCTTTTCCATTTGCTTTGGCAAGTGCGTAAGTCCTGTTAAGCGCGGCAACCGGAGAATATTCAATTTGCAGCAGGCGATTATACAATTGCAAAATATTTTCCCATTTTTCTTTGCTGTCTTCTTTGATGGTGTGCCAATAAGCAATGCTTGCCTGAATATGATAAGCCGAAATTTTATTTGCTTGTGTTGACTGATGGAGATAGTAAGCTCCTTTCGCAATCAGCTCGTTGTTCCATAATGTTTCATCCTGGTCATCATATAAAATGATTTCTCCGTTTTCATTTTTTCTGGCGGCAAATCTGGAAGCGTGAAAACACATCAATGAAAACAATGCTTTCACATCAGCCGAATTTGTTTTTTCATTCTCAATCAGCAAATAAGTCAAGCGCATTGCTTCCAGACAAAGTTCTTCTCTCAGAACACTGTCCTGGCTTTCGGAATAATATCCTTCATTATAAAGCAGGTATAAAGTTTTGAGAACAGTTTCCAGTCGCTGATCGATTGCTGACTCGTGCGGTAATTCAATATTCACTTTTTCAGTGCGCAGTTTTTCTTTGGCTCTTGATAATCTTTTGTTGACGGTTTCTTTATTGGTTAGAAAAGCATTGGCAATTTCATCGATGCCAAAACCGCAAAGAATGCGAAGTGACAAACCTATTTGTGCTTCTGTTGGAATAGAAGGATGACAAAGCGCGAATAGCATTTGCAACTGGCTGTCAGTAATATTTTTTTCTGAAAGATCAATTTCAATTTCTTCGGTGTCGGATGAAGAGCGTTTTATTTGAGGCGCAATTTTTTCATCAAAAATCTGATGCCTGTTGATTTGGTTTTTTGCTTTGTTTTTAGCGACAGAATAAAGCCAGCCGGTTGGATTCGGCGGTAATCCTTTATAGCTCCATGTTTCAAGTGCCAGCAAAAAAGTTTCGCTGGCAATATCTTCAGCAAGCTCAATATGGTCTATGCCGAGAAGTTTGCAAAGAACGGATGTTATTTTAGTGAACTCAGTCCTGAAAAGATGTGGTATTAATTCCTGCTGATTCATAGAATAAATATAGCCTCCGCAAAATTACAGAGGCTACAAAAAATTAAAAGATTAATGCACACTGTCCTTCTTTGCAATTTTTCTCACTTCAACTGTGTTGCCTTCTCCCTGCAAAACAGGGCAGCCTTTGGCAAACTCTACTGCTTCTTCAACAGATTCAGCTCTCACAGTAATAAAACCACCAATAGTTTCCTTAATGTCGCCAAAAGGTCCGTTAGTGACCATTTTATTTGCGTGCACCACTTTAGCGTCCGCAAAAGGCAGACCGGTTCCACCTACAAATTTATTTTGTGCAGAGATGCCGCCGATCCAGTCCATTGTCTGTTTCATCCACACCTGTATTTGCTCAGGCGATGCTACTTTCAAGCCATCTTCATGTCTCATGATTAATGCATACTCGTCCATTTTTTTAAGTTTTATTTGTTACTGAATGTGTGTTATACCTATATAACAAATGAGATGATTGAAATTGGACATTTCAGAGAAAATATTTTTTCTGCAGATGTTCATTCGCAGTCTCAGTTCAGTTGCTTTTTTGTTTGCTGCGTAAATAAGCGGCAATCTTCTTATAATTATTGATCGCTTCTTTTGTTTGATTTTCTTCCCTTGGCATATATTCCGCCCAATCCAACGGTGTGCCATCGTAAATTTTATCTCTTGCGTTGAGCGAAGCACCGGCATCAACCAATAATTTCACAGCATTAAGATCGCCGGAAAATACAGCCTGATGCAAAGGAGTTGCATGAGAATGAAAACCACTTTCTTTTTTTGGATAGCCATTGGGGTTAGCGCTATTTTTTAGCAAGGCAGAAATTATTGAGGTTTTTCCATAAAATCCGGCAATTGCAAGTGCGGTTAATTTTTCATCTTCATTTGAAAGAGGAAGAAGGTCTTCCACATCTTTCATTTTGTCGAGACCAACAGCGATTGGCAAAGTCAGCCTGCTTCCTTTTGTGATCAGATGTTTTGCCGCTTCAATATTTCCATGTGCCAATACGATGGCATCGTCTCCGACATGAGCTCCTTCATCAATCAACAGATCCATCAAATCAATCTGAACACCACATTCTTTGGGGATTCTTCCTGATACTACCAAACCTAAAGTATAATCAAGTTGTTCCTGAATCGTAATTGTGTTGCTTTGTTTCAAAGCTTTAATAAGAAGTTTTGTGATGGCTACAATATTATCAGGAAGTTTATCAATGCGAATAGGATTATCAGCAACAAACCATAACAAATAAGGCTTCATGAAATATCCTTGTTCAGGGTAATGAAGTCTTTCAGATATTAATCTTGGATATTTCTCAATAAGATTTTGTAACAATGAAACATTTCCAGAGTCAATCGCTTCAACAGCCTGCAGAAATATCGGGTCTTTGATATCTGTATTTTTCATGATGACATTTATCCATGTAATTTAAATAAAATGACTGACTGTATATTTGTTTGATTGAATGAATGGATTTGTCTGGATATAGTCGCTAATAATAATTTCTAAAACTGATTGTATGTTAAGAAAATATCGTTTCCTTTTTCTTCCTGTTATATTTATAACATTTTCATCATGGAAAAAACATGATGGCGGAAGTGAATATAATATCGCTGATTTTGGCGCTAAAGGAGATGGCATTACAGCAAACACAAAAGTGATCAACGATGTGATAGAAAAATGCAGTGCTGCAGGAGGTGGGACTGTTATCATTCCGACCGGTATTTTCGTCTCAGGAACAATCATCCTTCAATCCAATGTGAATATTCAATTAAGTCAGGGCGCAGTTTTAAAAGGCAGCGGAGACACGCTGGATTATCTCCCGCTAAAAGATGCTTCGCTTTTTCGCGAAGGCTACACACATTATGGTTTGATACTCGCAATGAGTGCAAAAAACATTTCTATTTCAGGTCATGGCCAAATCAATGGCAATGGAACACATTTTATGAACAGCATTGATAAGCCACATATCGGAAATGATTTTGTGAGAAAGTATACAAGGCAAGGAGAAAATTATATGAAAACGGGAGCTGTTTTTGAAGATGGTCCTTTATCATATCCTTATCGCCCGGGATATATGATCAATTTCGAGCATTGCGAGAACATTCATATTAATGACGTGTATATTTATGATTCCCCCGAATGGACCGTGCGCATCAGTGATTGCGATCACGCGATTGTAAAAGCTGTTACCATTGAAAACAATGTGCTGATCCCGAACAATGATGGCATCAACTGTTCCAATTCGCGTAATATTAATATTTCCGATTGCAATATTTCAACAGGCGATGATGCGATCATTGTAAATGGTTTCAGCACCCAGCCTTATCATGAAAAACCGGAAAGTGTTTTGCCTGATAAAAATATCATTGGCAACAAAACAGACAAAGCGGAATATGTGACGGTGAGCAATTGTGTGCTTTCATCACGTTCAGCCTGCATCAGGATTGGAGATGGTGAACATCCCATTCGCAATCTGGTGTTCAGCAATCTGGTGATGTATGCATCCAACAGAGGCATTGGTATTTTTTCAAGAAGCAATACACAGATTGAAAACATTATTTTCTCCAATATCATTATGCATACGAGATTATTTTCCGGTCATTGGTGGGGAAAGGCAGAACCAATACATATTTCAGCCGTTAAAGATTATGCCGGTGGAAATGGTGGGAAGGTGAAAGACATCCGCTTTATCGATATTATTGCTGATGCAGAAAACGGCATCATCATCAATGGATCAGCAAGCAGCATCATAGAAAATGTGTTGCTGGAAAGAGTGAAGCTTAATATTCATGCAGGCAAATACACAAATGATTATGGAGGCAATTTTGATCTTCGCCCTGCTTATCCTGAAGACTCTGCCTTATTCAAACATGACATCCCGGGCTTGTATGCACAATATGTAAAAAATATGGTTGTTAGCAACACTGAAATTAACTGGGATAAAAATCTCCCGTCATTTTTTACCAATGGAATAGAAGTGGATCATTTCAACGGGCTCACCATTGAAAATTGCCATTCGTCTTCTTCATCAAATAGCGAAGGGCTTGCAGCTATTAAATTAAAAAATGGAATAGGTGAAATATTGAGGAGTAATTTTGTGACTAATGGATCCGTGGATTTAATAAAAGACAAGTAGAGTTTGGGAAAAGGCATGATTTTGTATATTTGATCTATTGATTTACCATTAAGCATCTATATGAAAACAAAACTACTCCTATCCATTTGCATTGTTTTTGCATTTATTTTTAGCTGCCATAAAACTGATATTAAAACGCCCGCTCCGCAGCCGCCAGGTCCTCCGGTTCTGTCAACATCTTCTTCACCTATCACTGCTTCTATTCAGGGAAATGTTTTTGATGAGAACGATCAACCTGTTTCCGGTGTGAGCATAACGATCGGAGCCAAAACTATCTCTACTGATTTGCGAGGTTATTTCAATATTGACAATGCTTCCTTGGATAAGAACGCATCTTTACTGACAGGCAATAAAGATGGATATTTTAAAATAATCAAATCATTTGCAGCAACATCAGGAGTAAATTATCAAAGGATAAAACTGATAAAGAAAAAATTAATTGGGACGATCACTGCTTCTTCGGGAGGCACGGTGAGCACGAGCGATGGGAGCAGCATTACATTGCTGGCAAACGGATTAATAAAAAAATCTGATAATAGTTCGTATAATGGAACTGTAAATGTTTATGCAGCGAGCATTGACCCAACTGCCCAAGATATTCCAGGAACAATTCCCGGCAGCCTGATGGGAAATGACAGCATCGGCAAAAGAGTGGGCCTGCAATCTTATGGAATGATTGCGGTGGAATTAGAGTCATCGGCGGCAGAGCCACTTCAAATTGCTGCAGGAAAAACTGCGACATTGAGTTTTGCGATACCATCTTCACTACAAAGTTCAGCACCGGCAACCATTGCGCTTTGGTTTATGGATGACAATACAGGGCTTTGGAAACAACAAGGTAGTGCTGTTAAATCTGGAAGCAGTTACACAGGCCAGGTAAGCCATTTTTCCTTTTGGAGTATCGATCTTGGGGTCGATGGTATTGTTTTAAATCTTACTATAAAAGATAAAAATAATAACCCTCTTCCATATTCAATTGTGCAGATGCAGAATGCACGTTATGGAACAAGATACGGATATACGGATTCTCATGGTGAAGTTGCTGCTATTGTCCCATTCAATGTGCAACTTAATTGCAGCATTGCTGCAACTTGGGAATGCATTAATTCCAGTTCACAAACAATAGGCCCTTTCACTGATTCAGCAAATATTGTATTGACTGCCGACGAACAATCGATAGCGACAGTTTCCGGTAAGGTAGTGAACTGCAATAATGTTCCTCTTGTGAATGGTTATGCAATTGCTTACCATAATAACACTACCTATTATTTGACACTTGACCAATCAGGTGTTTTTGCTCTCACTGTTGCAAAATGCGGCTCTTCAGATGAAGTTGATATTGTTGGAGTAGATGCTGTTGCTAAACAGCAAGGCAATACTTATAACATAGCTCTTTCTTCAAGATCGGTAGATGCCGGCAATATCAATGCGTGCAGTGTGGCTACAGCTCAATTTGTAAAATATACACTTGATGATGTTAATTATGATTTGAGCGAGGGCAATGGAATATATTTGAATGCACAGCTCACGGGAACCACAACAAAATTTATACAGGTTAGTGCTGCAAATACGAGTAGCTCCAGTAGCCCTGCTGCATATTTTGATGTTCAGGATATAGGAACAATAGGATCGGCTTCTTTAGCCGATTGTTCCTTTGTGATTGGTGGCGATCCTGCTTCACCGGATATAGTTTCTCCTGATCCTGCCACCCCAAACAATATCACAGTAAATCTGACAAGTTATGCCAGCGAGGTAGGTCAATTTTATGAAGGAAATTTTTCGGGGAGTTTTTCAGATACAAACCACAGTCAACATACTATTAGTTGTCAATTTAGGATGAGAAGAAATCAATGAGCTCACAATTGATTATCAATTTAAGTCGCCTGATCAATTTTTAATGCAATTAAGCATTTGAAGCAACTAATCAATATAGGGGTTAATATTTGATGGTGATCTGTCAAAACCTGCTAATTCGGCTTAATTTCATTTAATTCATAAGAGCTATTTTTGCATCTCAAAATTTTTGATGATGTTCAAAGATGCAACTATCGAAGAAATAAACGCAGCGTGTGAACAAGCATGGAAAGCTTTTCATGACTATAGAAAATTGTCATTGAAACAACGTGCTGTGTTCATGAAAACAATTGCTACAGAAATTGAAGGGCTCGGAACTGCGTTAGTCACAACTGCTATGAAAGAAACCAATCTTCCGGAAGCAAGATTGCAAGGCGAAAGAGCAAGAGTGATTTTTCAACTGAACAGCTATGCAGAAGCATGCGAGCGCGGTGACTGGCTGGAAGCAAGGATTGATACAGCATTGCCAACAAGAACTCCCCCGAAGCCAGATATCCGCAAGATGCTTCTGCCACTTGGGCCGGTAGTTGTTTTTGGTGCCAGTAATTTCCCTTTTGCTTATTCAACTGCAGGAGGCGATACGGCCTGCGCATTTGCAGCAGGCTGTCCTGTGATCGTAAAAGCACATCCTGCGCATGCAGAAACTTCAGAACTGGTAGCAGGCGCAATTTTGAAAGCAGCAGAAAAATGTAAAATGCCAGCAGGAATATTTACGCATATACATAGTAGTGGTTTTGAAGGCGGCAAAGCATTGGTAACGCATACACACGTAAAAGCGGTCGGCTTCACTGGTTCTTACATGGGAGGCAAAGCATTATTCGATGCGGCCAATCAGCGAAAAGAACCGATTCCTGTCTTTTCTGAAATGGGAAGTATTAATCCTGTTTTTTTATTATCTGAAAAATTGAAGCAGTCTTCAAATAATATCGCTAAAATGTATGCAGCATCCATCACATTAAGCGTTGGTCAGTTTTGTACAAACCCGGGTCTGATAATAGGAGTAGATAGCGATGATTTGAATTCATTTATTAATCAGCTTGGCGAAGAAATTAAAAATATAGCTCCCGGAACTATGCTTCATCCCGGTATTGCAAAAGCATTCAATGAAAAAAGAAGCACTGCATTAAAACAAAGCGATGTTGAAACGGTTGCTGTGTCAACAGTTGAGCCTAAAGAAAATCAGGGAACGCCAACAATCGCCACCGTTCATGGACATGTGTTTTTGAATAATCCTGTCTTGCACCAGGAAGTTTTTGGTCCATATTCTCTTGTTATCAAATGCAAAGATTCAAATGAAATGCTTGAAGTGACTAAGCATCTGGAAGGCCAGCTTACCGCTACATTAATGGCTACGGTTAATGATGCGCGTGAAAATGATGAACTGGTGGAAGCTGTAAAAAATATTTGTGGCAGATTGATTTTGAATGGCGTTCCCACCGGTGTTGAAGTTTGCCTGAGCATGCACCATGGCGGGCCGTTTCCTGCAACTACTGATTCAAGATTTACTTCTGTAGGTGCAGATGGAATCAAAAGATTTGCAAGACCTGTAGCTTTTCAAAACTGGGAGAATGAACTGTTGCCTGATGAATTGAAAAATGAAAACCCTTTGCACATCTGGAGAACTGTGAATAATGAATTGACGAAAGATGTGATTAAGTAATTTTATAGATATATATTTCATAAAATAATCATCGTGAAAAAAATCTCCTTACGCCTTCTTTATTGCTCAGCATTAACTATTTTATTTTTTACAAACACAAATGCACAACTAACGAAAGCTCCTGCATATCCGCTCATCACGCATGATCCATATTTCAGCATTTGGTCAACTACAGATAAGCTGAATGAATCGCCCACCAAACACTGGACTGGCAAGAATCAACCTTTGATTGGATTAATCAGAGTGGATGACAAGAATTATAGTTTTATGGGTTTGCCTCAATTTCCAACTGAAACAATTCTTGCAACGGGAGAAGACAAAGCATACACATGTAAATACACTGAAACAAATCCCGGCGGCGACTGGATGAAAGAAAATTTTTCTGATGCTGCATGGAGACAGGGCAAAGGTTCTTTCGGCACAAAAGAAAGAAACCCGCAAACAGAATGGAGCACAAAAGATATCTGGATAAGAAGAAATTTTGAATTGGGAGATTTGAACATTGATCAATTGCTTCTGCAATTGCGCCACGATGATGATGTGGAAGTGTATATTAATGGAGAGAAAGCGTATGCATGCGCTCCTTGTTATAGTGGCAATTATGAAGATTTGAAAATGGATGATGCTATAAAAAACAAATTGAAAAAAGGAAATAATTTATTAGCCATTCATTGCACGAATACCGGCGGTGGCGCATGGATAGATGCTGGTCTCGCAACACAATCCTCTGCCAAAGATATTTTAAATGCCGAGCAAAAATCTGTTGAGATGACAGCAACGCAAACGAAGTACCATTTTCAATGTGGCGCTGTTCATCTTGAATTGAATTTTCTTTCTCCATTATTAATGGATGATCTGAGCTTGCTTTCAAGACCGGTTTCTTATATCAATTTCAAAGTTTCTTCATCTGATGGAGCGCAACATCATGTGCAACTATTCTTCAATGCCTCGGCTGCAATTGCAACTGATAACGGCAATCAAATTGTAACGACCGGTACCGTGAAAAATGATAATGATTTGCTGATTGCAAAAACCGGAACAATAAGCCAAAAAATTTTACAAAAGAAAGGCGATGATGTGAGAATTGATTGGGGTTATTTTTATCTTGCTTGTGCTGCCGATAAATCTACAACAGTGAATTTGACAGATGCAAAATCTTCTTTGCAATCTTTTTTGAATAACGGTTCTGTAAAAGCAAGCAAACCTGCTTCAGATGAAGCAAAACAAGTTGCATTAAATACCTTGTTTGACTTACAAGTTTCTTCTGCTGCCATTGAAAAGAGAATTTTATTAGGTTACGATGACATTAACTCCATTCAATATTTTCAGAAGAACCTGCAGGCATGGTGGAAGAAAGATGAAAGCGATATGGATAAAGTGTTGAAGAAAGCTGCTGCTGATTATCGTTTTATCAAAGTGAAATGTGATGCTTTCGATAAACAGATGTATGCTGATGCAGTGAGTGCTGGTGGCGAGACGTATGCAAAGCTTTGTGTAGCGGCTTACCGTCAGTCATTGGCTGCTCAAAAATTAGTTCGCGGTACTAACGACGAAATACTGTTCCCTCAAAAGGAGAATTTCAGTAATGGCTCGATATGGACAGTTGATGTTACTTATCCATCTGCACCGCTCACATTATTGTACAATCCAAAATTGTTGGAAGGAATGACTAACGCTATTTTTTATTATTCAGAAAGTGGCAAATGGCAGAAACCATTCCCTTCACATGATATCGGCACTTATCCGATTGCAAACGGACAAACTTACGGAGAAGACATGCCAGTTGAGGAAGCTGGTAATATGATTATCCTAACTGCTGCCATTACAAAAGCAGAAGGTAAAGCGGATTATGCAAAACTCCATTGGAAAACATTATCTCAGTGGGTTGATTTTTTAGTGAAAGATGGGATTGATCCTGCAAATCAATTATGCACGGATGATTTTGCTGGTCATCTTGCACGTAATGCAAATCTTTCTATCAAAGCGATTGTTGGGATTGGCGCTTATGCACAAATGGCTGAATCTGCCGGTGACTTTGCAACAGCTTCGAAGTATAAACAAATTGCGCAGAGTGCTGCCGTAAAATGGTCGCAAATGGCAAATGCTGGTGATCATTATTCACTCACATTTGATGACAAGAATACGTGGAGCCAGAAATATAATCTGGTGTGGGATAAATTGCTTGGCTTGCATTTGTTTCCTCATGAAGTGTATGAGAAAGAAATAAAATATTACCTGACCAAGCAAAACAAGTATGGATTACCGTTAGACAGCCGAAAAACGTATACAAAATCAGATTGGATTGTATGGACTTCAGTTCTGGCTGATAACAAAGATGATTTTGAAGCATTGATAAACCCGCTATATACATACATTAATGAAACACCAACAAGAGTTCCATTATGCGACTGGCATGAAACAACAGATGGAGCGCAGGTTGGCTTTCAGGCGAGGAGTGTAGTTGGAGGGTATTTTATCAAGATGCTTGAGGCTAAATGGAAAAAGAAGTAAGCAGCCTAAAGTCGGCAGTTAACAGTTTGCAGTTTACACCTGTGATGCAAATTGCCAACTGCTAACTGTCGAGTCTCGATCAAGAACTATCAACAATGAACTATTAACTAACAATGAGCAAGAACGTTACAATTATCGGAGGTGGTGTTATCGGTTTGTGCTGTGCATATTATTTGCAAAAGGAAGGTTATGAAGTAACAGTAATCGAAAAAGGTGACATCACCAATGGCACTTCATTTGGCAATGCAGGTTATGTTTCTCCAAGTCATTTTATTCCTTTGGCTTCTCCCGGAATAGTTGCACAAGGATTAAAATGGATGTTGAGCTCTACAAGTCCTTTTTATGTGAAACCAAGGCTGAATGCAGATTTGATCAAATGGATGTTTGCATTCTGGAGCAAAGCAAATAAAAAAACAGTAGACAAGCATGTGCCGCCACTCAATAATATTTTGCATTTGAGCAGACAATTGACAAGCGATATAAAAAATGAATTAGGTAATCATTTTAGAATGGCAGAGGTTGGTTGTTTCATGTTATATAAAAGCCCTGAAACAGAAAAGCATGAATTGGAATTGGCGAAAGAAGCTGAACATCTCGGTATTGAAACAAAGATTTATACAGGCCAACAAGTGCAGGATATGGAGCCTGAA
Organism: Puia sp.; assembly: GCA_035295505.1. Taxonomy (GTDB): domain Bacteria; phylum Bacteroidota; class Bacteroidia; order Chitinophagales; family Chitinophagaceae; genus Puia. The sequence goes on from DATGIX010000091.1 coordinate 12,405, forward strand.
GTGGAAGTATTAACAAGAGGTGGCGTTCTCTACCCGATAGATTGTCATTTGCATCCCGGAGATTTTATGCAGACGCTGAAAGCACATTTGCAAAATGTCGGCGTGAAACTTCAATTGAATACGGAAGTCACAGGCTTTGAAAAAAATGGAAACAAAGTCTCATCCGTCATTACTGACAAAGGAAAATTTGATTGTGATGAACTGGTGATTGCATCAGGTTCGTGGCTGCCTGTTATCACAAAAAAATTGGGCATACATATTTTATTGCAGGCAGGAAAAGGTTATAGCATGACATACGAAAACGTTGAAAAAAATCTTCATCATCCTGCGATATTGGTTGATAAACGCGTTGCCATGACGCCAATGGGAAGAGACCTTCGTATGGGTGGAACGATGGAAATCAGCGGTATCAATAATAATATTCTGATTAAAAGAGCGCAAGCGATACACAGTGGTGCTACAAGTTATTATCCGAATTTGAATCTCTCATTCCCATCAGTTGATAAAATCTGGAATGGGTTGAGACCACTAACACCTGATGGCTTACCATATATCGGAAGGCATAGCAAATATGAAAACCTTACCCTCGCCGGGGGGCACGCTATGCTTGGATTATCCCTAGCTGCGGGCACTGGCAAATTGGTGGAAGAAATTGTTGGCAAGAAAAAAACAAGCATTCAAATCGCTGCATTTAATGTGGAGCGGTACAATTAATTTATTTCAACGGTTCATCAGGTAAGCTGTAGTTTCTTATTTTTACTATCCTTATGGATTGTACTGCCGAACATCTTAGCAATAAACAGACGGGTTATTTCACAAAAATCATGATTGATTACCTGGAAAAGAGTCAATCATTACAATCATTCTACAAACACTCAGTTTCACTCGAAGGCGTAAAATCGGCTATACGTGACCGTGAGCAATTTAAAACAAACCGAAGCGTATTGCATGATGAACTGAAAAAACAATATGAAACTGTTCCATCAGATAGAGCTGTGAATGATAATATTGAAAAGCTTTTGCTTGAAAACACATTTACTATCACCACAGCCCATCAGCCAGCTATTTTCACAGGCACATTATATTTTATTTATAAGATACTTCATGTTATAAAAATCGCATCTTATCTTTCAAAAGAATTGCCACAATACAATTTCGTTCCGGCTTATTATATGGGCAGCGAAGATGCAGATCTGGAAGAATTGGGAAAGATATTTTTTGACGGAGAAAAAATTGTTTGGGATACTAAGCAAGGCGGCGCTGTCGGTAGAATGAGTACAAAAGGACTTGAAAAAATCATAGCAAGGATCGAAGGCGAATTTTCTGTTCAGCCTTTTGGAAAAGAATTGGTGCAATTATTTAAAGACTGCTATTCGAACAGCTTGAATGTGCAGACTGCGACATTCAAATTGGTTCATGCATTATTTGCAGAATACGGATTGATTGTGATGATTGCAGATAATCCTGCATTTAAAAAGCAAATGGTCCCTGTTTTTGAAGAAGATGTGTTTCACCAGACATCATCCAGAATTGTTGCAAAAACGATTGATGAATTATCGAAGCATTATAAAGTGCAGGCGAATCCGCGGGAGATAAATCTTTTTTATTTAAAAGACAATATCCGCAACAGGATTGAAAAAGTAGATAACCTATTTATTGTTCACGACACAGACATCAGTTTTTCAGAACAGGAAATGAAAGAAGAATTACAGCAACATCCCGAACACTTTAGCCCGAATGTGATTTTGCGCGGCTTGTTCCAGGAAACTATTCTTCCAAATATCGCTTTCATCGGTGGAGGAGGAGAGCTGGCTTATTGGCTTGAGCTGAAAGAAATGTTTGCGTATTACCAGGTGCCATATCCGATGCTCGTTCTTAGAAACTCCTTTTTGTTCGTTGAAAAAAGATGGAAAGACAAAATGGAAAAGTTGGGCTTAACGTCAATGGATATCTTCAAACAAGAAAATGAATTATTGAATGAGTTTGTAAAAAAGCAATCTCAGAATCAATTAAGCCTTGCAAAAGAATTGTCTGATGCAGAAAGCTATTATGCGAAGCTTCAATCCATTTCAAATAAAATTGACAGTACGTTGGCTGAACATGCCAAAGCCTTGCAGGCACAAGCTTTGAAGCCATTGAAAGAGCTCGAAAAGAAATTGTTGCGGGCGGAAAAAAGAAAATTTGAAGAGCAACAAAAACAGATTCATTCAATCAAATCCGCATTGTTCCCTCTTAATAATCTACAGGAACGCATTGATAACTTCATTCCGTATTATTCAAAATTTGGAAAAGAATTTATTGAGATGCTCTACGCGAATTCGCTTTCGTTAGAGCAAGAGTTCGTGGTGCTAAAGGAAAACTAATCTTGTAGCTCTAAGGCTGCTCATCTGGCTTCCATTCATATAAATTTGAAAAGCATGTTGTGCCATCAGATCCAAATCCAACAAATCCTCTGTTTTGCACGGTGAAGCCAATCGCTCCTTGTCGTGCTTGCCCTGCATAAGATGTTTTTTGGTTCCATAAATCCGTAGCGAAATTATAAGCCCATGTAGTACTGCCACCAACTGCTCCTGTTGTTATGTATGCCCTGTCTCCACCACCATCGCTTTTTGTATTCAACATCACAAATCCAACAGCGTTGTATCTTACTATACTTGTATAGCCATCATCATAAGAATCAGGGCTGAGATTGGATATATGACGTAATTCTGTCCAGGCTAAATTGTCAGGTTTTGTTGGATCAAACGAATAAAAATCAATTACAGATGTACCATCAATTCCGGCTCCTGTCACAATATAACTCTTATCGTTATACACAAATGATACAGCCTGATCCCTCGCTGCACCGGGAAAATCAGTTTTCTTTTTCCACGTATCGCTCGCTGCATCATATTGCCAAAAATCTTTCAAAAGATTTGCCCCGTCATTGCCTGTGGTGACATATCCGTAGTTATCAATTCCGAATGCTACTGCATTATAGCGCGGGCTTGTTTTGCCGCTATCACCAATGCTTGCTGTCTGTGACCAGGAATTTGTTGAAGGATTATATTGCCAGAAATCACTTAATGTATGATAGCCATCCCAGCCCGTTCCCACATATCCATTACCGTTGATTACAAATGATACTGCAGAATTTCTTGGAGTCATTCCTGCACATGTTGCTACCTGATGCCACGATAAGGAGGAAGGGTCAAAACAATAAAAATCATTATAACGTTTGTTTTGGTTGTCTAGTCCGGCTCCCATGTATGCATAATTGCCTATTACAAACACTACCGATTCAGTTCGCCCACCTGGGCTTGAAGAGCCGGAAGGACCCAACAAAATCCAGTTTCCCTGGTTGTCAGCAATTACGCAGCAAGATTTTTTACAATTGCAGGATGTAGAAAGGAGAATAATACAAATAAAAGAAAAAAGAATAAAGTTTTGGTTCATGGTTTTTGATTTTTCATAAAATTAGAATCTCAAAAACTTAAAAAGTGTTAAACGATTTTTGAATAGTGATAAAAAAATGTGAAAGATATTTGTTCAATTATTTAATTTCTATTTCATCTCCGTCTGTATAAATACTTTCTTCAAGGCTTTTAAATTTTATCAATTTTTCTTTTGTTATTTGCAAGCCTTTTGGTTTTCGCATCACCACAACCTGGCTCACACCTGCTACAATTATTTTTTTCTTGTCAATAATAATAGCAGTTCCTTCATCAATCCCAATGCAAGTGTAAGATGGGAATTTTGCCAGTGCAGAAATCATTCTATTATATCTACTTCGCTTAATAAAATGCTGGTCGATAATAATGGAATCAATTAATCCAAGTCCTTCTTTAAATTCAATATTATCCGCCAGAATTTTATTGAATGTTTCATGATAGGAAGTATCGAGCAGTTGATTTCCGGTTACCATTTCTTTGCTCATTACTGCCGCGCCTGCGCTGGTGCCTGAAATGGTTGAACCGTTTTCATAAGCTTTATGAATGGCGTCATAAATCTGTGTGTGCAAAACAACCTTCATGAAACGGAGCTGATCTCCGCCGGTAATAAAAATCAATTTCGCATGTTGCACCGAATCGAGCCATTGTTTATTATTTATTTTATCAGGAATAAAATTGAGATTGGCAATCGTGTTGCTGCAAAATTTTTCTAAATCCTTTTTAATATAATAATAGCTTGTGTCAGGTTCAGCGCCTGACATCGGCAAAATGGCGACATAATCTTTTTTATCAAGAGCGGCTGTTGCCAATAATTTTTTTACAAGCATATCAGAGCGGTCGCCACCACCGATAATAAAAAGTTTGCCTTTGGGAGCTGCTTTTTGTTGTGCATTTAATACCAATGTAAACATGAAAAAATAAAAAGCAAACGCTGAAAATTTTTGCACCATTTTTTAATGATTATAACATTCTCAAAAATGAATATTTCATTGTAGTTAACAAAGCACAGCAATTCCTGTATAAATCATTCTTTGTTCCTTTGTCTCCTTTGTGTGAAATGACGCTAATATTGCGAAAAACTCTGCCCGATAAAATGAAGCGCATCTGTGATGCCTGTTCTCCAATAAGTCCAGGTATGTGCGCCATCTCGAACGCGAAATTCATGCGGCACTCTTTTTTCAGTTAATGCAATATGCAACAGACAATTTCCTTTTGTCAAAAAATCATCATCGCCACAATCAATCCAATAACGGACTTTTTTCAAATCATCTGCAGACTTGGTTTCAATAATTTTCAGTATTGAATTTTTATACCATGCATCATTCAAGCGCTCTTTGCTTTTTAAATTATGCCCAAACAATTGCCCAAAAACATTTTCATAATTCTGGTCGTTCATGCCTGTCATTTCATCATCACTAAAAACGCCTGCACTTAATGGTGCAGCCGCAGCAAATAATTCAGGATATTTCAGCGCATAATTTAAAGAACCATAGCCTCCCATCGAAAGCCCTGCAATGCCACGATATTTTTTTTCAGCTTTGATGCGATATGTTTTTTCAATAGAAGGCATAAATTCCTTCACAAAAAAATCTTCATATTTTTCTTTGCCATCAAATGAGTTAATATACCAACTTGAATCCCCATTCGGCATCACGATAATCATCGGCGGAATAGTTCCATCTTGAATTCCTTTATCTGCATAATGATTGATTTCACCAAATTGCAGCCAGCCTGTATTGTCATCAGTATAGCCATGTAATAAATAAACAACGGGGTAACTTCTCTGAGAATAATCATAATCCGGCGGGAAATAAATGGTGTACTTCACATCCTTCCCAAGAATAGCGCTCTTCACCACTTTTTGCTCAATCACTTTTCCATATTGTTGCGCGAAAGAAAATTGTATAGCAAAGCAAAAAAACAAAACAGCGAGATTCGATTTTACATGCATGGCAGCGTTTTTAGTTTATAAATATAATCCACATGAAATATGAATTCCAAACAAATTGGTGTTGCAACAATATCTTCATCAATTTGGAGTTCTTACTGAAAATATTTCAATAAAAATTGGAAAATTTGAATTCTTTCTATATCTTTATTAAGACTCGTTAATCCCGCCCCGCGAAAGTTTTTAATTTTATCCCTATTTCCGTTCACTTTTGAAGATTAATTTCCGATGCTTTGCCTGCGGGCACACGCATTGCTTGTCCAATATATATTCATAAAACCTAAAGCTATCTCGTATGAAACCTCATGCCGCTACTCAGCAAACTATGCCCGGGCCGTTGCCAAAACCTATCAAGAGCAATTCTTACAGAGCAACAAAAATTACCTCGCACTCAGTTCCACCGCCAGACGAAGAAACTTTGCAAAGGCTCAATGCCATGGTGAAGGAATATCCGTTTTGCATTTATTACCGCGAAAAAAAGAACGACCCGCTATAGGATTTACGATTTCTGAGAACAGTTTCCAGTTCTCATAAGTTCGTCCTTCGCGATTCTTTAATTTTCGGGAATCGAGTACAGTTCAGCAATTATTAATTGCTTTTCATTAACCTGCATTTAGCATATTTGAAAACATTTTGTTATTAAGGCAAAATCCTCTGTTAATGAATTGGTTTTTCTATTTTCAATAAATAACTTTATTCTGCAATTATGTTTTGCATGATTGCAACCTCAAACACAGACCGCTGCTCATCCTAATCCCCGCGAAATTGTTACAGTTAAGTGTAGTAAGATTTGTTTAGAATTTTTAAAATCAAACTCATTTTTTATGAAAAAGAATTTAATGAGCAACGAGCTGCATGCGGCAAATTTTTCTTCTAACAACATCCTTGTTTACAGAAGCAGGGCGACAGAAAAAGAGCACCACAAAAATGAAGACATGCTCAAGAGGCTGAACGAAATTGCAAAGAACCGCCCGTTCAACATCTATTACAAAACAAAAACAAACGACCCGTTGTAAGCATTTACGATTTTAGATTTGGGATTTACGATTTGTGAGAATCGAACATTATTCACTAATTATTAATTCTTAATTATGAATTATTAATTTGTTGTCATTGACATTTGTTCTCTCTTCGGCATCGTTGCGTCGCACTCTTGTACTGATGGTAATTCTATTCAGCTTCAGTTTCATTAGTTGGTAACAGGCATCTGACGGCTAACGCAGAGCGATTATAAAACTCATCATTCATTTCAAAGCCGTCTGATGCCTTCATTCACTATTCACCATTGACCATTCACCATTATCTTTGCCGCCATTAATCATCACAAATGAAAGTTTTCAAATTCGGTGGCGCAAGTGCAAGCACAATTGAAAGAATAAAACATCTGCCAAATATCATCAGATTATTCTCAGGCGAAAAGATGCTCATAGTTATTTCTGCCATGGGAAAAACGACCAATGCGCTCGAAAAAGTAGCAGAAGCTTTTTATGACAACAAAAAAGAAGAAGCATTGCAACTTTTCAATGTTGTGAAACAAAACCATCTCACAACTGCTAAATATTTACTGGTCAAAAATTATAACGCTGCTGAAAAACATCTTGCAGAATTGTTCACAGAAGTAGAATGGTTATTGCACGATAAGCCGGTGCGTGAATACGATTATTATTATGACCAGATTGTTTGTGTTGGCGAATTGTTATCGACCACTATTCTCAGTGCCTATCTGAATGAAGAAAACATCATCAATAAATGGATTGATGTTCGCGATATTTTCCGCACTGACGACAACTTCCGCGATGCCAATATCGACTGGGATTATACAGAAAGTAAAGTGAAAGAAAATGTGTTGCCTTTGTTCAATGATGTTGATATTATCATCACGCAGGGTTTCATCGGTTCAACTGATGAAAATGAAAGCACAACACTTGGTCGTGAAGGAAGCGATTATTCTGCTGCTGTGTTTGCAAACATGCTCGACGCAGATAGCCAGACAATTTGGAAAGATGTGGAAGGCGTAATGAATGCCGACCCTAAACAATTTCCTGATGCACAATTTATCAGTGAATTAAATTACAATGAAGTGATTGAAATGGCTTATTATGGTGCGCAGGTTATCCATCCAAAAACAATCAAGCCTTTAGAAAACAAAGGAATTCCGTTGTATGTAAAATGCTTTCTGGACGCCAGTTTGCCGGGAACTGTGATTCACAAAAAAGGTATTAAAAATCTTCCGCCGATTATTGTGCTTAAACAAAATCAGGCGCTTTTGCATTTGCAATCAAAAGACTTCTCGTTCGTGGGAGAGAGGCCGACAGCAGAACTCTATCATCTTTTTGCAGAAATAAAAATAAAGCCAAATCTCATTCAAAGCGGTGCCATCAATTTGCAGGTATGCATTGACGATAGGCAGGAAAAAATTGAGAAGCTTGCTTCATCTGCTTCCGAAATTTTTGATGTTCAGATTGAAAAAGGACTGACATTATTAACTATTCGTCATTATAACGAAGCAACATTAACCAAGCTGACTGAAGGAAAACAAATTGTGTTGAAACAGCAATCACCGGAGACGGTGCAGGTGCTGATGAAAGAGAAAGCAGACAGTGGTAAGTTGTAAGTTGTATAAAGGGTTTTTCTTACCACTTACAACTGTTCACTTATTACTTTTCAGTCCGTTCCCACCATAATGCTCTGCTTCAGTTTGATGCCGATATTTTTCCCGTAGTGCTTGGCTGGTTTCCATTGCGGCATTTCTTCAAAAGCTTTTTCAATCTTCGGGTTCATTGCTTCATTGCCGCCACGAAGAACGAATGCATAAACAGGTTTCCCTTCCGCATCAATAATATATTCAACCTGAACAAAAGTTTTCTTTTGCCCTTCTTCCAAATCCTTCGACATCTCTTTGCTCAGGCTATCCAAAAATCCCTGGAAAGCATCGTTGCCACCGGGATAAACTGGCAAGAAATCTACCGAAGTGGCAAGCTCTTCATCTTTTATAGGTTGTGGCTTATGAACAATTTTCTTCTTCACTTTCACTTCAGGTTTCGGTTCTTCCACAACAATATCTTCTGTTATATACTCGCCTTTGCCATTTATTAATACCAACGGCAACTGCTTATTCTTTTCAAAGTAATAAAAAATGTTTTTCAGGTTTTTTACCAGCGGAGCATATTCTGAAAAGCTCTGCAAATATTTGTTGAGATAAGCAACACTGCGAGGGTTTTTGAAGTTCACAGGAAAAATATGAACGGGAATAAAATCTTCGCCTCTGTCTTTTGCATGTGCAGCGAGGATATAAACATCTTCAATTTTATCATCAGTTAATGGAATGCAACCTACTGTAACGCAACTGCCATGAATATATATTTCTCCGCCGGGCTGCGAAAGGTCGCTCAATAATTTGTCTGAGGCATTCGGATAATTCAGTCCCAATGATAAATGATACTGACTTCGCGGATTGAATTCATTGATGCAATAAACACCTTCAGGAACCTGATAGTCGCCAGCCATACGTTTAGGACCGAGCGTTCCCGCCAATGCACAAACTTTATACGTTTTGAAGAGCTTGTATTTTTCTTCTTTGGTATTCTTCACCCAAATTTCCATCTCGCTGTCATATTTGAACGAGCGGATATAGACGTAATTCGCGGGCCAGGTCAATCCTTTTTCCTGAAACTGCTTCATCAGCGTGTCTTCCTTTTTCTTCATAATGTCACTGATTCGCGGAAGAGAGCGCTGATTATCTATAAAATGCATAGTTGACACTGAAGTTTGCGCCTGCGCATGCAGGGCGAAGAGAAAGGGTGCGGACGAGAGTAAGCTGATTATGAATTTTTTGAAAGTCATACGATTATTGCCATCAATCACTGATTATATAAAACGATATCGGGCTAAAGTTATTATAAATGGCAAAAACCATGCTACAGGAATATATAAACAGGTGTTAATAATAGTTCAGAGTTGTGAGTTCTGAGTCTGGAGTTTTTGAATACGAATTCCATTATTTGTGATTGACTCGCGACTCAGAACTACAAATTCCCTCTTGCTGCCTGTTCTCTTTCTATCGCTTCAAACAATGCTTTGAAATTGCCTTTGCCGAAACTTTTAGCGCCTTTTCTCTGAATGATTTCAAAAAATAATGTGGGCCTGTCTTCGACCGGTTTTGTAAATATTTGGAGCAGATAACCTTCATCATCTCTATCGACCAGAATGCCAAGATTTTTAAGTGGCTCTAAGTCTTCATCAATATGACCGACGCGATCTAATAACTCATCATAATATGAAGTTGGGACTTTCAAAAATTCCACACCACGGTTTTGAAGTGCTGTCACTGTTTCAACAATATTATTCGTTGCCATAGCAATATGCTGAACGCCTTCACCGTTATAAAAATCCAGATACTCTTCCACCTGAGATTTCTTTTTTCCCTCAGCCGGTTCGTTGATAGGGAATTTCACATATCCATTACCGTTGCTCATTACTTTGCTCATGAGCGCAGAATATTCTGTGGAGATGTCATTGTCGTCGAAAGAAAGAATATTTCTGAATCCCATCACATCTGCATAAAAATCAACCCAGCGGTTCATCTGGTTCCAGTCAACATTTGCTACGCAATGGTCAACATACAAAAGCCCGGTTGAAGGCGGATTGTATAATGTTTTCCATTCTCTAAAACCGGGCATAAAAATGCCAGTATAATTTTTTCTTTCAATAAAAAGATGAACCGTTTCTCCATACAAGTGAATGCCGCTCAGGATGATTTCGCCATGTTCATCTTCTAATTTTTTTGGTTTCAGGTGATTTTTTGCACCACGTTTTGTGGTTTCTTCCCATGCACTAACGGCATCGCCTACACGAAGACAGATGACTTTCACTCCATCACCATGCAGATAAACATGGTCGGCAATTTCGTTGCCTGTCCGCAAGGCGGTTGTGAATACAAGCGTTAATTTATTTTGCCTGACAGCATAACTTACTTTGTCCTTAACACCGGTTTCAGGCCCTGCATAAGCAAGCGGCTGAAAACCGAAAGCCGATTGATAATAATGCGCTGCCTGCTTTGCATTGCCGACATAAAATTCTATATAATCTGTTCCTTCAAGCGGAAGAAAATCTGTTTGTGTCTTATTTTGTTGCTGGGCTACGAGCGTTGACATAATCGTTAGAATATTTTTATATGGAAGAAAGCTAATTGCTAATAACTAAAATCTAAATACTAAAAGTATAAACGTAAAAATTGTCGATGGAGTACCTTATATGCCCGCTTCCATAGCAAGCGCTTCCATTAGGAGGCAGTAGCAAATGCGCTTGTCGCCAAAGATTTTATGTGGATAATCCGGAATCATAAACTTTTGCAAAGATAGAAAGCTTAATTGATTATGACAACCGCGTAACGGAAGTTTAGCATTCCGTCATTTCGAACGAAGCCATCATGAACTTGAATAGTCAGCGATTTATGGCGAAGTGAGAAATCTGTTGTGATTTAAAGAGATTTCTCACCCCGCATTTGCTTGCTGATATTTATACTGCGTGACGTGGGGTCGAAATGACGATGATTTTTCAACACTGCAATAAAAAATCAGTGTTATCTTCACGGCTTAAAAAACTAACATGCTAAAAGTCGGAATACTTGGTGGCGGTCAGCTTGGAAGAATGTTGTTGCAGGCTGCTGCAAATTATCCCGTTGAAACTTTTGTGATGGAAAATGATGATGAATGCCCGGCTGCTCATCTTTGCCATCATTTCACCAAAGGCGATATCAAAAATTTTGATGATGTTTATAATTTCGGAAAGAACCTGAACGCAATTACCATCGAAATTGAATCGGTTAATGAAGATGCCTTGGAAAAATTAGAAAGTGAGGGAGTGAAAATTTATCCCAAGCCATCAGCATTGCGCATTATCAAAAATAAAATTTTACAGAAAGAATTTTATAAAAATAGCGAGATACCAACTTCTGCATTTATCATCACACAAAATCTGGCAGACTTACAAAAACAAGAAAACTTTATTCCTGCAGTTCATAAAATAGCGATGGGCGGATATGATGGTCGCGGTGTGCAATTAATAAAAACTAAAGATGATCTGAGCAAAGGATTTGATGCTCCATCAGTTCTTGAAAAATTGGTGAACATCGATAAAGAAATTTCTGTGATTGTTGCGGTGAATGAAAAAGGCATTCATGCAGTGTATCCTCCGGTGGACATGGTTTTTGACCAATATCTCAATCTGCTCGATTATCAGGTAAGCCCGGCTGATATTGCTGAAAAGACTTTATGGAAAGTAGAAGCAATTGCTTTGAAAGTGGTGAAACATTTAAAAAGCCCTGGCATTTTTGCGGTTGAAATGTTCATCGATAAACAAGGCGAAGTATTCGTGAATGAAACGGCGCCGCGTGTTCATAACAGCGGTCATCACACCATTGAAGCAAATTTCAGTTCGCAATTTGATATGCTTTTGAGAGTGATGCTAAATTACCCATTAGGAAACACAAAACATATTATGCCTGCAGCCATCGTGAATTTATTAGGTGCAGAAGGATTCAGCGGCGCTGCAAATTATGATGGATTGAATGATGTGCTGAAACTCGATAACGTGTTTGTTCATATTTATGGAAAGAAGCAAACAAAGCCCGGAAGAAAAATGGGCCATGTAACGATTTTAGGAAAAACAAAACAGGATTTGATTTATACGGCACATCAGGTGAAACAGATTTTGAAAGTGGTAAGTGTCAAGTCGTAAGTGGTTCACACTTTCTTATTTCTAATTCCTAACTTCATTAATAAAATAATTCCAAAATAAAATGGTACAAGTTGGAATAATAATGGGCAGCGACAGCGATCTCCCGGTTATGCAATCTGCCGCTGATATTTTAAAAGAATTTGATATTGAATTTGAGCTCACAGTTGTGTCTGCACATAGAACTCCGTTGAGAATGGTAGAATACGCGACAAAAGCTAAAGAACGAGGATTGAAAGTGATTATTGCAGGAGCTGGTGGAGCAGCGCATTTGCCGGGAATGATTGCATCGATTACTTCATTGCCGGTGATTGGCGTTCCGATTAAATCTTCCAACTCAATGGATGGATGGGATTCTGTGCTTTCAATTTTACAAATGCCGAATGGGATTCCCGTTGCGACTGTTGCGCTCAATGCCGCAAAAAATGCAGGGATATTAGCAGCGACAATCATTGGTGCGTTTGATGAAAATGTTGGGAAAAAAATTTCTGAATATAAGCTAACACTCGAAGCTGATGTGATAAAAAAAGTAGAGAAGCTAAAAAAAGCTGGTTGGGAAAACTTGTTTGATGAGTAATTTTTGACAGCATTATTAAAGGATCAGTAGTTAATAACTAAGAACCTGTTAAGAAGAAAGCAGCGAAAACGAAATGAACAATCAAGATTTATTAAGGGCTGCCCATCAGCATTCCATCTTTAATAAAGATGAGATTTTAGAAAGTCAAGTGTGTGGTTGCTTTTATTGCCTTAAAAATTTTGCGCCTCAACAAATAACCGAATGGGTTGAGGAGGGCGATAATAGACATGAAACAGCGTTATGCCCTTTCTGTTCAATTGATTCAGTTATCGGTAATAAATCAGGCTATAAAGTCGATGATAAAAATTTTCTAAAGACTATGTATGATTATTTCTTTGCTTAGTTTGTTCTAACAAGTATAGAGTCTCCTCGCCTGACCAACAACACGATTTAATATCAAGTTTAAATTTTATCAGGGATTCAAATTATGAAACTGAAGTTGAAATCAGCACTTCAGTACAAGAGTGCGACGCAAGAATGTTCCATAGAATTCCACTGCTGGTTACACAAAAATTAAACACTTATTTTTGCGGCACGATTGCTAATAATAAACTACTGTCTATATGAGTGTAAACAGACGGGTATTAACGCTGGATGAATTCACGATTCAACAGCTCCGCGATTTTCCGCATGCAACCGGTGAGCTGAGCAATTTGTTGCGCGATATCGGTCTTGCTGCAAAGCGTGTGAATGTGGAAGTGAATAAAGCCGGCTTGGTTGATATTCTCGGTGATGCGGGAAGTGTGAATGTTCAAGGCGAAGATGTAAAGAAGTTGGATGTGTTTGCGAATAATCAGTTCATGGGCGTGCTGCAACATGGAATCAGTTGCGCCGGCATTGCGAGCGAGGAACTGGATGATGTGGTTGTGTTTGATGATGAGATAAGCAATGGCTCGAAATATGTTTGTTTGTTCGACCCGCTCGATGGCAGCGGAAATATTGATGTGAACGTTTCTATCGGAACGATTTTTTGTGTGTATAGAAGAGTGACTGAAATCGGGAAGCCTTGCGAGAAAAAAGATTTTTTGCAACCGGGCATTAAGCAGGTCGCGGCTGGTTATGTGATTTATGGTTCATCAACCATGATGGTGTATGCAACGAGGAGAGGAGCGAATGGCTTCACGCTTGACCCATCGATTGGAGAATTTACATTGAGCCATCCAAATATTAAATGCCCTGCGATTGGAAAAATTTATTCTGTTAATCACGGGAATTTTTTTCAGTACGATGAAGGCGTGAAACAATATATCACCGCTTGTCAGAAAAAAAATAAAACTAACGGTGGCCCATATACGCAGAGATATATCGGCAGCATGGTTTCAGATGTTCATCGAAATTTAGTCAAAGGCGGGATTTTTATGTACCCTTCAACAACTGATAAACCTAAAGGCAAATTGAGATTGTTGTATGAATGTAATCCCTTTGCATTTATTATGGAAGTGTGTGGCGGGAAAGCAACGAATGGCAAAGAAAGAATTCTGGATATTGTGCCGACAGAATTGCATCAGCGCTCTCCGTTTTTTGTTGGCAGCAGAAAGATGATGGAAGAACTTGAGGCATTAATGGATAATTGATTAATTAATAATTGAAAATTATGGCTGAGATAATAGAATATGAAAATAAGTATGAAGAAGATTTCAGGCGATTGAATTTAGAATGGCTGAATAAATACAATTTGCTG
>DATGIX010000092.1:0-15594 GCA_035295505.1 Puia sp.
AAATAAAGCGATAGGAGATTTCATAATAAAAAAATAAGCAACAAGTTAAACCTGTTGCCTATTCCGTGCAAATAAAATTGAACTATGTATTTTTAAGAGTAAAGGTTAGTTATGCAATTGGGTTTGTAAATTTTATGATTCTTCAGATTCCTTTGTTTCTTTTTGCTCTTTTTTCTCTTTTCTTTCTTTGCGTTCCTTGCGCTCTTTTTTCTCGGCACGTTCTTTTTCCTCTTCATCACCACTCAATGCGGTATGCGAAATCCTTACATTGCCAAAGCTACTTTTGATTTTTATGTTTGCTGCGCCTTCTCCAGCTTTGCCGCTATAATCTTTGTCGAATTTCGGGCCCCTGCTATCATCATCATCATCATTAATTTCTGCTATTTTGAAATCTGTATAATTATGAAGGCTTCCAAAACTTGTATGCATGCTAAAATTTGCAGATAAATCTTTTGCCACCACAAGATTAACAGTCGAGAATGATTCATTAATAGAGAGATCTTTAATATTGCTGCTTACATTGAATTGCACATGATGTGAGTAGTCGCTATTTATTTTAACGTTTCCACCAACTATATTAATATAAGAATTTGGTTTTGTATCAAATCCTAATATTGCTTTGCCATTTTGCATGCCTTCAATAGTGACACCGCCAAATTGAACATCTATTTTTTCTACGTTCTCTAACCTGCCAGCTGTTAATTTCCCAAACCCGCTGGTGAGGTTGACTACTCCTTTGAAATCAGGTACGGTTGTTTTGCCAAACTGATTATTAATATCAAGTGGATTTGTTGCAGGCATATATACTACATAGTTCACATGAAACTGTTGGTGATTGCCATTGTTGTTATGTTTGTGATTATCCTTTTTGTCTTTATCATCTTTATCATCATCGCCATCGTCATCTTTATCATCGTCCCCATCATTGTTTTTATTGCTGTTGATGTTGACATCGGTTTTAAAGCGAACAACATTATCTGAGCGTGAATCTGTCACTTTCATATGATCGAGCATATATTGTGCTCTTTCATCGCTCGTTGCTTTCGCATACATTTCAATATCTATCTTGAATTCATTTTTATCCCAGGTGTTGATCACCACATCGCCAAATGAATTTTCGATTTTTAATTTTTCTGTTGGCCCAACGGTGTACGATTTGCTAATGGTTTTTATTTTTTCAGGACCGTCTTCATTGCCTGTCGCACGGCTCAGTGCAGGCAGCACAATGAGTGCCGCAAGAGCCAGAATTTTAAATGGATTGATATGCTTTGTCATACGCTGATTTTTTTGAATGGTTGAGTTGTCTGATAATGCCAAGCTGTCTGTTCAATAACTGCATCTGCAGTTGCAGGTTTTGAATCATTGCTTCGAGCAATTCTTCGCTATTTTGTTTTTTAGATAATTTAGTTTCTAATGAATGATATACGCTGTCCAATTTGTTTACATCGCCTGAGAATTGTTTGTACAGTAATGGCTCGTCTTTCGCCATTATCTTTAATTCCCTATGCTTTATTTCCACCAGCTTTGCATAGTGAACCATTTCTTCTTTTGTTTCAGATTGCAAATCATCAGCAACACTGTTTTTCTTTCCATCATCTTTTTTCACATCATCTGTCTTTGCTAATTGTTGCTGTGAAGTTTTATTATCTGTTTGCGGAGCAATTTTAGTAGTTGTATCTATTTGATTTTTCTGAGCGGGCTTATCTTGTGCCTGGGCTACTTGATTACTTGGTTTTTCTTCACTTGGTTTCGTTCTCATCATGAACCATGTTCCCAGCGCTACCAGAACCACGGCGGCGGCGGCGCTCCATCTCATGAAATTCATTTTCACTACCGCTCCGCCCATTTTTTTTTCAGGCATAGTTTTGTCCTGAATATTATCCCACAGTTTTGGTGATGGAACTTCATCATCAAAATCCTCACGGTGGTCATTAATAAATTGTTCTAATCTTGTGCTCATGATAATCCTCCTTCTTTTATGAGTCCGATCAATTTTTGTTTTGCCCTCATATATTGCGTCCTCACAGTTGCGTGCGACACTCTCAGAATTTCCGCAATCTCTTCGTGGTCATAACCTTCAAACAAATAAAGCGTCAGCACTGTGCGATACCCGTTCGGTAATAATTTCACTGCTTTTTTAATTTCTTCCACTTTTAGCTGAACGTCTTTTTCATCCAGTGTTTCTTCATTTGGCAATGCGTCGGCTATTGGTGTTTTATCTATATCGATTAAATCCATTTTTTTCTTCCGCAAGTGATTAATCGATTTATTGATTACGATCCTTTTCATCCACGCACCAAAAGTAGATTTATATTGAAAGCTCTCCAGCGATGCAAATGCATCCACAAAACTGTCCTGCAAAATATCTTCTGCATCGCCCGAATTGTTCACTATCCTCAGGCTGGTGTTGAACATTGCCTTTGAATATTTCTGGTAAAGCTCGGCATAGCTCTTGCGGTCGCCCTGCTTGCATTTCTCAACCAGTTCATCGTGTAGTATCGGAGCAGTTATTTCCAAAAGAGCCTGCATTTTAATGTGATATACTTAATAGTCGCAGCCATTTGAAGGATGTTGCATGAGATTAAAAAAAGTTTTCAGTTGCCAGTTTTCAGTTTGCAGTCCCAAATCCGAATGTTCGCCATGAAAATAAGGCTTTTGTATCTAAAAACTGTCGACTGCCAACTGCTGACTGACGACGGTTTTGATACTAGCTAACGAACTCCGATTGGGCATCCTTGCAGCTTGTCCGCCGCGGCGGATCGCAATCCGTTCATCGTCAGTGCTGCTATTGAGCTTCAGTCTGATAGTGCGTCTCTAAAACTAATTGCAATCAGCTATTGTCTGAACCATGATTTGTCTGATTTATATGATTCACCTGATTTGATCATAAAAATCAGTCTAATCGCATAAAATTGTGGTTATGATAATGGGCAATCAACCAAACTTTTAACTGCCAACTGATAACTGCCAACTTCTTGCTCAGAACTCTCAACTCCCGACTTTGCCTTACTTTTGCCGCAAACTTAAACGATTGTCATGGCAGCAAAAACTGATGTGTTCCAAAGCCCGGATTATTTTTTAGTGGATGAACTATTAACTGATGAACAAAAGCTCGTCCGCGAATCCGTAAGGACTTATGTGAAAAAGGAAATCTCCCCGATTATTGAAGATTATGCGCAGCGTGCAGAATTCCCGCAGCAGATAGTAAAACAGCTCGGTGAGCTCGGATGTTTCGGGCCAACCATTCCACATGAATATGGCGGCGGCGGGTTGGATTATATCAGCTACGGATTAATGATGCAGGAACTGGAAAGAGGCGACAGCGGCGTTCGCTCGACAGCATCCGTACAAGGTTCATTAGTCATGTTCCCGATTTATCAATACGGAAATGAAGAACAGCGAAAAAAATATCTCCCAAAATTGGCGAGCGGCGAATGGCTCGGGTGTTTTGGATTAACAGAACCCAATCATGGTTCGGATCCATCGAGCATGCTCACCAATTTTAAAGAAGATGGCGAACATATTATTTTAAATGGCGCAAAAATGTGGATCAGCAATGCGCCATTTTCGCAAGTGGCAGTAGTATGGGCTAAAGATGAACAAGGCGAAATTCGCGGAGTGATTGTTGAACGAGGAATGGAAGGATTTTCTACACCAACAACACATGGCAAATGGAGCCTGCGTGCATCGGCAACCGGCGAATTGGTTTTTGATAATGTGAAAGTGCCGAAAGAAAATATCCTTCCGAACGTGAAAGGTTTAAAAGGGCCATTAAGCTGTTTGACAAAAGCACGCTACGGAATTGCTTGGGGGACAATCGGCGCAGCAATGGATTGTTACGACACTGCTTTGCAATATAGCAAAGAGCGTGTTCAATTCGGCAGACCAATCGGCGGATTTCAACTGCAGCAGAAAAAATTGGCTGAGATGGTTACTGAAATCACCAAAGCGCAATTATTAAATTGGCGAATGGGCGTTCTGATGAATGAAGGAAGAGTAACACCTGCACAGGTTTCGATGGCAAAGCGCAATGGTTGCGAAGTAGCTGCAAATATCGCACGCGATGCCCGTCAAATGCTTGGCGGCATGGGCATCACCGGCGAATATTCCATCATGCGCCACATGATGAATATTGAAAGTGTCATCACTTATGAAGGAACACACGATGTTCATTTATTAATAACGGGAATGGATGTGACGGGATTGAATGCATTTAAATAATGTGCGAATTTTCAAATTTTGAAATTGCAAAAGATTTTTCTCATCGGCTTTATGGGCTCCGGTAAAACGCACTGGGGGCGATTGCTTTCTTCAAAACTTCATTTGCCTTTTTTTGATTTGGACAGTGTGATTGTGAACACCGAGAAAAAATCCATCACTGAAATTTTTGCGCAGAATGGCGAAGAGTTTTTTCGCTATAAAGAAAAAGAAGTGCTGGAAGAATTAGTGAGTGATCATGAGAAATTCATCGTTTCCTGCGGTGGCGGTACGCCATGTTTTTTCAATAACATTTCGTTTATGAAAAAAAACGGAAAAGTAATCTGGCTTAATACTTCAGTTGATATTTTAAAAGATAGATTGCTAAAAGAAAAAATGAACCGCCCGCTAATCAAAGCCATTGGAGATGCGGAATTGAAATCGTACATCATCCGCAAGCTCGGTGAGAGAAGATTGTATTACGAACAGGCTGACATAATTATTGACGAAGAAAATGTGTCATTAGGTTCACTGATTGAAATATTGAATAAATGAATAAATTTTTTGTTTCGACTGCGGCATTATTTGGAGCGTTATCGGTTGCGCTTGGCGCTTTTGCGGCTCATAAGTTGAGAATGATGTTGCCCGCTGACGCTGTAGCTGTGTTCGAAACAGGCGTTCGCTATCAATTCTACCATGCGCTCGCTTTATTAATGATTGGGATTGCTGCAGAAAAATTTTCTCCAAAATGGATTCGTTGGGCAGGCAATTGCTTCATCGTAGGAATTATTTTGTTTTCATGTTCTTTATATGGTTTAACTATTTTAAAAATTACTGAGATTACTTCATTAAATAGTTTTGTAGGGATTATAACTCCTTTTGGAGGATTGTTTTTTATTGCAGGATGGCTGTTCTTGTTTTTTGCAGCATCGAAAAAATGAAACGGTGAATAGTCAATAATAAACACTTCCTGCACTTACGACTTAGCGCTTATCACTTACCACTATTTCACAGCTTCAGCACAAAAGTCATAATCGTTCCATTGTTGTTTTGAATGTTGAATTCTCCATCAATGCTTTCAATCCTTTTTTTGATGTTATTAATGCCATTCCCGAATCTTCTTATTTTATCTGTATTAATGCCAATTCCATTATCAGCAATTTCTATAAATAATTTTTTATCAATATTGATATTGATGTTGATTTTTGTGGCGCGTGAATGTTTTAAAGCATTGTTCAAGGTTTCTTTTACTGATAAAAAAATATTCCTTCTTTTTTCCCCATTGATTTCTATGGAGGGGATATTGTGAGGCATGTTGACGTGACAATCGATTGGGGTGCTTTCGAAAAATTCGACTGCATACGCTCGTATATAAGTAATCAGGCTTTCTGCCGAATCATTTGAGCTGAGCATTGTCCAGATAATAGCATTCATTTTATCCAGCAGCTCATTTGCAGAATAAGATATCCGTTCAATTTCCGGTAACGGCTCATTTTTCATTTTATTCTTTACAATCTCACTCATTAATCTGATTGCTGTTACGCCCGCGCCAAGTTCATCATGCATATCCGCTGAAATACGGTTGCGCTCATCGCTTTTTGCTTCAATCACTGCAATTTGTTTTTCAAATTCTTTTCTTTCGTTGTCCAACTTCAAACGCTCACTTTCTTTAGCACGCTCGGCAATATCATTTTTGTTTTTGTAAGCAAGTGCAGTCAGGAAGAAAACCAATTCAAACACAACACCTGCTTCATAATACAACATCGAAGCGTTGAAAATTGATTTTTTATCTTTTAAAATAGGCATTTCTGTTATCACCATCATAAAAGATAAAATAGAAAATATAATAAGCATGAATTGGCCTGCTACCAGATAATTGATAAGCTTGTCTTTTTTAGAAAGCCCATAAGCAATAAAGAAAGTGCCCAAGCCTATTAATATGAATTTGGTGATGTTCTCAACGATTTCAGGGATGTAAAAACTGTTACTTGCAAACCATGCAATTGAAAAAGTGATAAGCAATCCAACAGTTACCCATTGACTGATGCGAAATACCTTTTCAAGTACCGGGTGATCCTTTGCCGTCTGCAAAAACTTTCTGATAAAGCCAATATAAAATAAAAAGCCAGAGCCTTGTAGCATGAAATCAAAATAACCTTCAAAATAATAATTGCTAAGGTTGATTTGGCTGTATAAATATGATTTCAAGAATATCAGTAGTCCAATAAAAAAAACATATAAAGAATAATATAAAAATTCATTTTTGAAATCCTGAAAATAAACTCCAAGAGAATAGAATATCATCATTAATAAAATGCCTGAAACCAGATAAGTAACAAGATTAATGGATTTGTTAGCATGATTATTCCTGAAATAATTGATGAAGCCTTTGTTGACAAGCTGCGGCGAAATGGAAAGAACATTAGGTTTCAATTGCAGAGGCTTGCAATAAAAATCCACACTTTCTTTCGGTTGCAAGGTCAGCAATATGAAACCGGCACGGAAATTTTCATCTTTTTTGTTTTGTTGCACAGGTATAAGATTTTGCGTGTCATTCGGATTCGATTTTAATACGTTTATATCATTAAAATAAAACCCGGGAGAAAAATATATTTCCTGAATCGAATCGGAAAGATTTGTGAGCGCAACTTTGATGATAGTATTTTTATCAATCGCTTTTGAAGGAAGGCTGCTTATGAATTTTAATTCAGGAATTTGACTGTCTTTGATTTCGGAATTTAATGTCTCAAAGAAAACACGCCCTTTCAGCGAAGAGGAAAATTGGATTTTGGAAATGTCAACCCTTGTATCAGTTTGGGCATGCGAAAAAACGACAAGCATTATGAATAGAATGGCGAATCCGGTCCGAATAATATTTCTATGGCTCAAAATGAATCCCAATTTTCTCATAAGCTAATAAATGGCGCCAGCCATCAACGGGTAAATTACAAATTATAATCAAATCCTTTTACAGTTAGGCATTCACGACTTTGCTTATCTTTGCAGGCATGGCGAACCCGAAAAAAACTAAAAAGAATAAATCTGCCGAAAGTGCCAAATTGAAACCTGATAAAGTGGAAAAAGTGACTTTGAAACAGGTTGCAAAAGATGAGCGCACGCACAAAATCATCGGCGCTGTTTGTTTGTTGATAGCTATCTTTCTCTTTATTGCATTCACTTCTTATCTATTTACGTGGAAGGCTGACCAGCCGTTAGCAAGAGAAGGTGCATCTTCATTATTGCCTTCTTCAAAAGTGAAGGCTGAGAATTTATTGGGAAATTTTGGGGCTTACGTTTCTCATCGTTTTTTCTTCAATGGCTTTGGCGTTGCTTCTTATTTTTTCTGTTCTTTCTTTTTTATAGTCGGAGCCAATCTGTTATTCAAAAAGAAGATGTTTTCTATTGGACGAAATCTTCGTTATGTGCTCACAGGATTATTGTTCTTTAGTGTTGTACTTGCTTTTATTGCAAAAGGAAATGCATTTCCCTGGGGAGGCGCCGTCGGCACCATGATTAGTGACTGGCTTACGAAAATCATCGGTTGGATAGGAACAGCCGTTGTATTATTAGCTGTCGGATTAGTCTATTTTATCTGGCAATTTAATCCTGTTTTTAAAGTTCCGAATATCAAACGAAAAGAAAAAGAGGATGCAGATGCTGTGCCTTTGCAAAACCAAAATGAAGAAGGCGCGAAATTATTTGTCGATGAATCTTTCAATAATAATGGCAAGGGAAATTCTTTGAAAGGAAATAACGGAGTAGTTGTTATCCCGCCGAAACAAAATTTTCATCAGCCTGAATCAGAAGATTTGAAGCTGGTAGAAAAAGATGATAAAGAATTTGGTGAGAAGGAAAATGAAGAAGAGTTTCCATCATACGAAGAATTGCTTCCGGAAAAGGACGAAGTCATTAAGCCGATAGAAAAAACAGCTAAGCCCAAAAAACAAGCACCTGATTTAGACCTTGAAATAAAGAAAATAGCTTTCCCTGAAAATGTTGAAGAGATTCATGACGATTTCAAACCAAAGGTTGAAACATTATCTGATTATGAACCGACATTGGATTTGCAGAATTATAAATATCCTTCGCTTGATTTGCTTGAGTCGCACGGCAGCGAAAAGATAGTTCAGGATGCTGCGGAGCTTGATGCGAATAAAAATCAGATTATTAATACGCTGAAGAATTATGACATCGATATTCAAAAAATCAGCGCAACAGTTGGACCGACTGTAACACTATATGAAATTGTTCCTGCTGCTGGTGTTCGCATTTCGCGAATAAAAAACCTGGAAGACGATATTGCGCTAAGTCTTGCTGCGCTTGGCATTCGCATTATAGCGCCGATTCCGGGAAAAGGCACAATCGGTATTGAGGTGCCGAATGCGAAGAAGACAATCGTAAGCATGCGCACTTTGCTTGAGTCGGATAGATTCAGGCAAAATGCTTTTAGCCTTCCGATTGCGCTTGGCAAAAAAATCGACAATGAAAATTTCATCGTTGATTTGGCATCGATGCCACACTTGTTGATGGCAGGAGCAACTGGTCAGGGAAAATCTGTTGGTGTAAATGCAATTCTCGTTTCACTTCTTTATAAAAAACATCCATCACAATTAAAGCTGGTGCTTGTTGACCCGAAGAAGGTGGAATTGAGTTTGTACAGGACTATCGAAAAACATTTTCTTGCAAAATTGCCTGGTGAAGAAGAAGCGATTATTACTGACACAAAAAAAGTAGTACACACATTGAATGCGCTTTGCATTGAAATGGATAATCGATATGATTTGTTGAAAGAAGCAGGAGCGAGGAATATCAAAGAGTACAACGATAAATTCATTAAGCGAAGACTGAATCCGCAAAAAGGTCATCAATATTTGCCATTCATCGTTTTGGTGATTGATGAGTTTGCGGATTTGATAATGACAGCCGGTAAAGAAATTGAAATGCCAATTGCAAGGTTAGCGCAGCTTGCTCGTGCAGTCGGAATTCATCTTATCATTGCAACGCAACGTCCTTCTGTAAATATTATCACCGGAACAATCAAAGCAAACTTCCCTGCACGCATTG
Source organism: Puia sp. (assembly GCA_035295505.1). GTDB lineage: Bacteria > Bacteroidota > Bacteroidia > Chitinophagales > Chitinophagaceae > Puia. The sequence continues at coordinate 9,262 of DATGIX010000092.1, forward strand.
CTTTCAAAGTTTCTTCTAAAATTGATTCACGCACTATTCTTGACACGGGCGGCGCTGAACAATTGATAGGAAAAGGAGATATGCTTATCAGTTATAACGGAGAGATTGCGCGTTTGCAATGTGCATTTGTTGACACACCTGAAGTAGATGAAATCACAGAATTCATCGGCAAGCAACAAGGCTATCCGCAGGCATTTTTGCTTCCGGAATATGTGGATGAAAAAGAAATGGAAGGAAAAGATTTTGACCTTTCAGACCGCGATGCTTTGTTCGAAGATGCTGCGCGATTGATTGTGCAAAATCAAATTGGTTCCACTTCTTTATTGCAAAGAAGAATGAAACTTGGTTACAACAGAGCAGGACGATTGATGGACCAATTAGAAGCTGCAGGAATTGTCGGTGCGAATCAGGGAAGCAAAGCAAGAGATGTGATTATCAAAACTGAAATGGAATTGGAACAACATCTTCAAAGCCTAAGTTAGAATTTTGTTAATCACTTCACCCGTTGGTCACTTCTTCTCTACAAAATAGTCTGAGTTTGCGTGATTCTAATATATTTGCAATTGGATTTAATCATAGCAACATGAAGAAATTAATTTTATCGGTGCTTGTCTTTGTTGGAATTATTACAGCAAAAGCTCAGAATAACAGCATTGGCAAAAATGACCCTGACGCAAAAAAAATTCTTGACCAGGTAAGTGCCAAAGCGAAATCTTACAAAAGCATTCAGGCAGATTTTACATTGGAAGTTCAGAATGCTGCAGGAAAAGTGGAAGGAAGTAAAAAAGGAACTGTTTATCTGAAAGGAACGCAATATCATGTGAGCATTACCGGACAGGAAATTTTTTGTGATGGAAAAAATTCCTGGACTTATGATAAATCAACAAATGAAGTCACCATCAGCAAAGTTGACCCAACAGTGAAAACAATTACTCCTGAAAAATTCTTTACTGATTTTTACGACAAAGATTTTTTGTACAAATTGAATGGAGATGTGAAACAGGGAAATAAAACTTTGCAGGAAATTGAGCTTACTCCTGTTGATAAAACAAAAGCTTTTTATAAAGTTTATCTCTATATTGACAAAGCAACAAAAATGATTTATAGTTTGAAATCTTTGGAGAAGAACGGAGCGAAAGATATTCTTACCATTAATAAGTTAGTTGGCAACACTGCTATCAAAGACGACCTATTTGTTTTCAACAAAGCAAAATATCCCGGCGTTGAAGAAGTCGATTTGAGAAATTAGTTTTCAGTTCAGAGTCCGCAGTTCAGAGTTAATGTTTCCGACTCATAAATCTGAACTCACGACTCATAACTCCCGACTACCTCCCCATCTAAAAGTTGTAATATCAAATCCTGCAATATCAAGCGCTCTGTCAACAACTGTTGCAGCAGCTTCTACAATTGTTTTTGGCTTGCTATAAAATGAAGGAGTTGCGGGGCAAATAATTCCACCGGCTAATGCAACAGTTTCCATGTTGCGAATATGAATGAGATTGTAAGGTGTGTCTCTTACGACACAAATCAGCTTTCTTTTTTCTTTCAAAACAACATCCGCGGCTCTTGTTATTAAGCTATCGGAAACACCCGTTGCGATCCTTCCTAAAGTTCCCATTGAGCATGGGATTATAATCATGATATTATATTGACCGGAACCTGATGCAAATGGTGCCATGAAATCATGCTGGCTGAAAAATTTCACCGGATAGTTTTTGTATGATTCATTTTCCAGTTCAGTCTGCCAAACCTGTTTTGCATTTTCAGTCATCACCACTGCTAATTCCTGCCACTGACTCTTGATGGATATCAGTTTGTCCAATATAAGTTTTGCATAAATAGAACCGCTTGCTCCTGTGATGGCAACAACAACTTTGTGCATGAAAATTGTTTTATATTTTTTAACTGAAACTGTGAATCTTTGTTATACTTCTACGTTGTTTTCAGCGTTTAATTAAGCGATACTTTTCAATCTCATCAACAAATTTACTATGCAAAAAGTTAAGCCTGTTTTTTTATATACGATTCTATTTTTACTGCTTGTTTCGTTTGTGCCGAAATCAGAACATGTGAAATGGATGAGCATAACCGAAGCACAAGACAATCTTCAGAAACAAAAGAAGCCTGTGTTGATTGATTTGTACACAGACTGGTGTGGCTGGTGCAAAGTGATGGACAAGAAAACTTATGCAAATAAAAATGTTGCAGATTATTTGCAGGGAAAATTTTATGCAGTGAGAGTGAATGCAGAGACAAAAGAAAAGATAAAATGGAACGATAAGATTTATAATTTTAACTCATCTTACAGAGCGAATGAGTTCGCAGTTTATATAACCAAAGGGCAACTTCAATTTCCTACAACCATTATTATCCCGGCTGATGGCAGCGAGCCGCAGGCAATTCCAGGCTATCTTGAAACAAAAGATTTCGAATTGATTTTGAAATATTTTGGCGACGGAAGCTACAACAAAATCTCTTTTGACGACTACCAAAAAAACTTCAAGCCCACGTGGTAAAAAGCTGGAAATGAAAAATTAGCAATCGTGTGCGTAAAAAGCGCAATCGGTTGATTTAAGTCAATTTTCATGGTTTATGGGTAAAAAAATTATGCCCAAAAACATTGTTTCAACTTCAAATATATTATCTTTGGTTTTTCATAGGATAAGGTTTAATGGTTAATGGTATTTGATTAGTGCAGCCTCCCGTAAGGGGGGCTTCTTTGTTTTTGTGATTAATCGTCATTTTGATATTTCATTTTAAAAAAAAATGAAATCTTGAATTGCTTAAAATACAGCAAATAAAAAACCGGTTCAAGCGAACCGGTTTTTTATTTTAACTCGATTTCATTAATCAGCCATGTGAGGAATTGCTTCCACTTTATACTCGCCTGCATCTAATTTTTTCTTTGTCTCGTCAAATGCTTTTAATGTTGCTTCAATATCTGCATCATTATGTGCAGCAGTTGGGATTAGTCTGTAAATAATATGCCCTTTCGGTATCACCGGATAAACGACAATAGAACAGAAGATGCCATAGTTTTCCCGAAGGTCCATCACCATTGCAGTAGCTTCAGGAACATCTCCTTTCATATAAATGGGAGTAACAACTGAATCTGTTTTGCCAATATCAAAGCCTCTTTCTTTTAATCCATGTTGCAGCTTCAAGGCATTCTCCCATAATTTATTTTTGAGCTCAGGATGTTTGCGCACCAAATCAAGTCTTTTCAAATTGCCAATCACAAAAGGCATCGGCAAGCTTTTAGCAAATATCTGGCTGCGGATATTGTATCGTATGTAATCGATGATTGTTTTATCTCCTGCAATAAAAGCTCCGATTGAAGCCATTGATTTTGCGAAAGTGGAGAAATATAAATCAATCTTATCCTGCACACCTTGTTCTTCACCTGCTCCTGCACCTGTTTTTCCAAGCGTTCCAAAACCGTGTGCATCATCAACCAACAAACGGAACTGATATTTATTTTTCAGCGCAGCAATTTCTTTCAACCTTCCCTGGTCGCCAGCCATTCCGAAAACCCCTTCAGTAATCACTAAAATGCCGCCAGCTTTTTGTTTATCAATAAGTGCAGTTGCACGTTGCAATTGTTTTTCACAATCATCCACATCATTATGCTTGAAAACATAACGATGACCAGGGTGAAGGCGCAGGCCATCAATAATGCATGCGTGAGATTCTGCATCATAAACAACCACATCATGCCTGCCGCAAAGAACATCAATAACGCTCACCATTCCCTGATATCCGTAGTTCAATAATGCGGCATCTTCTTTGAAAACAAACTCAGCTAATTCTTTTTCCAGTTGTTCGTGTGAATTCGTGTTCCCGCTCATCATTCGAGCGCCCATTGGCGTTGCGAGGCCAAATTGTTTGGCAGCATCTGCATCTGCCTTTCTTACATCAGGATGATTTGCCAAACCAAGATAGTTGTTGAGGCTCCAAACAATCATTTCTTTGCCACGAAATTTCATGTGGCTGCCGATTTCTCCTTCGAGCTTTGGAAAGGCAAAATAACCGTGCGCTCTGTCGCGGTGCTGGCCAATCGGCCCATAGTTCTTAATCAGTCTTTCAAAAATATCCGCCATGTTAATATCAGTTTTTAGGCTAAAAAATTGCGGCAAAACTAATGCTTTTAAGCCAAAGCGCAAGGCGAAATACATAAGCAGCAGGCTGTAGTAGCAAATTCGGCGAATAAGAAAACGATTGCGTTTTATAACATGTATTTTTCTTCAGGCAATGCATCAATTCAAATACATTTGCTTAAAAAAATTCATGCGCTTTAGAACTGTCCTTTCTGTTTTCTTTTGCTGGCTCAGCTTTTTTTCATCAGCACAAAATAAAAATGTATCAGGTTCTTCGGATTTGATCAGCCGACCGAAGCTGGTGCTGGGAATTGTTGTTGATCAGATGCGATGGGATTATTTGTACCGATACTATAGCCGTTATGGGGAAGGAGGGTTTAAACGTTTGCTGAATGAAGGGTTTTCTTGTGAGAATGCCATGATTATTCATCTGCCATCTTACACGGCTGTTGGTCATAGTTGCGTTTTCACTGGTTCGGTTCCTGCATTGAATGGGATCACAGGCAACGATTGGACCGAACAGCTTACGGGCAAGATAATGTATTGCACAGAAGACAGCACCGTTCAAAGCGTAGGGAATGAATCAGAAGATGGAAAAATGTCGCCGAGAAATTTATTGGTTTCAACCGTTACTGATGAATTAAGATTGGCAACAAACTATCAGTCGAAAGTGGTTGGCATTTCTCTCAAAGACCGTGCTGCTATTCTTCCTGCAGGTCACACAGCGAATGCAGCTTTCTGGCTTGATGATGCGAGCGGACATTTTATTACCAGCTCTTATTACATGCCGAAACTTCCTTCATGGGTGAATGATTTTAACAATAAAAATGAAATAGGCGAATTGATAAAAAACGGATGGAGCACATTATATCCCATCAATACTTATATTCAAAGCGATTCAGACAATCAATCTTATGAAGGAAAATTTAAAGGAGAAAGCGCATCTTCTTTTCCTCATGACATTAAAAAGATTTATGAAACAAGCAAAGGCAGCTTTCGCACCACGCCTTACGGCAACACACTGACGTTGGATTTTGCGAAAGCAGCGGTTGAAAATTATGGGCTGGGCAAAGGCGAAGCAACAGATTTCTTAACTATTAACTGTGCATCTACAGATTATGTTGGTCATTTTTTCGGGCCTAATTCTATTGAAATTGAAGACACTTACCTCAGATTGGATAAAGAGCTTGAAAAATTATTTCAATTTCTGGATTCAAAAATAGGGCAGGGGCAATACACTGTTTTTTTAACTGCAGATCACGGGGCGGCACATGCAATCGGATATATGCAGAAACATCAGCTTCCTGCAGATTTTTTGATTTCCAAGCCTATCATCGATGGATTAAACAATATTCTGGAAGAAAAATTCGGGACTCAAAAATTAGTGCTGTCGGGCATGAATTATCAGGTGAATTATGACATGAAAAAAATTTATGGGCAGCATCTTGATTTTGATGCCATCAAAAAAATGTCTGTAGAATATTTGCAACAACAACCCGGCATTCAATATGCGGTCGATGTTTCAAAAATTGGTGAAGCGCCGATCCCTGAACCAATAAAAAAAATGATTATCAACGGATATAATTTTAAAAGGAGCGGAGCTGTGCAGGTGATATTAAACGCAGGCTGGTTTGAAGGTTATGGAAAAACCGGGACAACACACGGCTCATGGAATCCTTACGATACTCATATACCCCTTGTGTTCATGGGCTGGGGCATTAAACATGGAAGCTCTAATGCTGTTGTGCACATGACTGATATTGCACCGACAGTTTCTGCATTGCTTCATATCCAAATGCCAAATGGGTGCATTGGAGAACCGATAAAAGAGGTGCTGCAGGCAAAGCAATAAAAGGTGAATAGTTATTTTTTGAGATATTTAACATACAACAATTTTCCGGTTACTCATTAAAGTTATTTTTACAAAAATTTTATTTATGAAGAGCATCTATAAACACGTTCGTTATTTTCTCTTTTTAATGACAGCGCTGATTTTGTGTTCAGTTGCTTTTTCTCAAATCAACTTGAGTGATAAGTTGCCTGTTGATCCAAATGTGAAAGTTGGAAAACTGCCAAACGGATTAACTTATTATATACGAAAAAATGCAAAGCCTGAAAAGAAAGTACAGCTTCGGTTGGTTGTTAACACAGGTTCTGTGTTGGAGGATCCCGATCAACAAGGTCTTGCTCATATGATGGAGCATATGAATTTTAATGGCTCAACTCATTTTCCTAA
>DATGIX010000093.1:0-35414 GCA_035295505.1 Puia sp.
GTATTATTATCAGTTCAGTGATGGAACGGTGAGCCAGAATTATACGGTGTATGGCACCAGCCCTTGCTCCATTCAATAACCCAAACTCTTAACAACCGATACAACCAACCATCCAGTCATGAAAATACATCCTAATAAACCGGTCCTTACAGCGCTTGCCCTGCTGATGGCGGCATGCCTTCATGCGCAGGTGAGCAGCAACTGGAACTATGTGATCAAAAACGACATCAAGATACCGGGCAACACCACGCAGGCACAGGTGGACGCCCTGACGGTGGATGGGCGGCTGCAGAGCGTGAGCTATTTTGACGGGCTCGGGCGGCCGCAGCAAACCATTGCAGTGCAGGCCAGCCCACTGAGAAAGGATATTATTTCCCCGATTGAATACGATGGGTATGGAAGGGAAACAAAGAAATTCCTGCCTTATGTGGACATTTCCGGCTCTTTATATGGCAGCATACGCACAACGGCTTATGCTGACCAGTTGACTTTCTACAGTGCTTCCAACACATCGGTGAAGAACATTGCAAGGGATGCAAACCCTTTTGCACAGAGCGTGATGGAATTCTCGCCTTTCAGCAGGGTGGTGGAACAGGGTGCGCCGGGGCAAACATGGCAGCCGGGCAGCGGGCACAGCATTAAACAGACATTCAGCATTGATACGGCTACAGAATCGGTAGTGAGATGGACGATCGGCACCATGGGCAGCCTGCCTGCCACTACCTCCAATTATGGAACAGGCGACCTGATCAGAGAGATTAGCACGGATGAACAGGGCGCACAATTGATACAGTATAAGGACAAGGAAGGAAAAGTGATATTGAGGAAAGTGCAGTTGAGCGGAGCACCTTCCGTTGCCCACGCGGGCTGGCTATGTAGCTATTATGTGTACGATGATTTTAACCTGCTGCGCTTTGTGATACCGCCAAACGCGGTGCAATGGCTGGCTGCCAATAGCTGGAACTTTGCGGCAACCGGCGGCACGACGGTGGCTGCCGAGCTTTGCTACCGCTATGAATATGACCAGCGCCACCGCCCCGTGATCAAAAAAGTGCCGGGCGCAGGAGAAACATGGATGGTGTATGATTATCTCGACAGGTTAGTGATGACGCAGGACAGCAGCCTGCGCACCCAGGGCAAATGGCTTGTGACGGAATATGACAACAGGGACCGCCCATGGCGCACCGGCCTTTTGACAGATGCAAACAACCGCGTGACCGAACAGGGCAATGCCTACAACAGCACCAGCTACCCCAGCACTGCGAGCAACTACGAAGTGCTGACGCAGACATTTTATGATGACTATAGCTGGGTGAGCGCAGCCAACACCGCACTCGGCGCGAACGGCACGCTCACATCAACGCTTGATGCGGGAGATATCAACTCCACCAATTTTATATTGACCACCAACACCTCGCCTTATTATTCACAGCCGATCACGCAGTGCACACAGATCAAAGGGGCGGTGACGGGCACAATGGTAAAAGTGCTTGGCAGCAGCCCGGCGCAGTATCTCTATGCACTGAGCATTTATGATGACCATGGCAGGGTGATCCAGGTGCAGAGCATCAACATCACAGGTGGCAGGGATGTGGTGACCACCCAATATGATTTCAGCGGCAAGCCGCTGCGCAGCATCACGCGGCACCAGAAAAACGGCAACACGCCGCAGACACATTATGTGCTCACCAAGCTGCTATATGACCATGCGCACCGCCTCACCAAGACATGGAAGAACATTGACAATGCCACAGCCGACCAACTGATCGACACCATGCAGTACAATGAGCTGGGGCAATTGCATAATAAAGGTCTCGGTGGCACTTCGCCAGGCTCAGTGGTGGACAGCCTCGTGTATGATTACAATATCCGCGGCTGGGTGACGGGCATCAACAAGAACTATGTGGCGGGCATTACCACCAATTATTTCGGCATGGAGCTGGGCTACGACCAGGTGGCATCTGTTGCCAACGGCAATGCCTACCTGAAACAGCAGTTCGGCGGCAATATTGCCGGCACAACATGGAAGAGCGCAGGGGCGGGCATCAACCGGAAGTATGATTTTGGCTACGACACCGCCAACCGCCTGCTGAGCGCAGCCTACCTGCAGAACAGCACGGGCAGCACCTGGGACAAAAACCAGATAGACTTCTCCGTTAGCAATATCAGCTACGATGCCAACGGCAACCTGCTGGGCATGCAGCAGAAAGGCTTCACCGTGGGCGGTTCGGGCTATATCGACCAGTTAAAGTACTCTTACCAAACGAACAGCAACAAGCTGGCACAGGTATACGACACGGCGAACAACCCAACCACTCTATTGGGAGATTTCCACTATACGGGCAGCAAAGGAAGCTACGACTATACTTATGATGGCAATGGCAACATGAACCTTGACAACAACAAATCCATCAGCGCCATTCATTACAACTACCTGAACCTTGCGGACAGCATCGTGTTCACGGGCAAAGGCTATATCAAATATGTATATGATGCAGCGGGCACAAAATCTCAGAAGATAACTGTTGACAATGCTGGCAGCAAAAAAACAGTTACCACTTATATTGGGGGATTTGTGTACCAATACGCGTGTGCAATTGCTGGCAGCGGTATTGACACATTGCAATTTGTAGCTCACGAAGAAGGGAAGGCAAGATGGGCTTACCATAAGTACACGACAGGTACGACAGCTTATAAATACGAATATGACTTTTTCGAGAAAGACCATCTTGGAAATACGAGGATGGTGTTGACGCAACAAAGGGACACCGCGAATTATATCGCAACGATGGAAGCCGCATACCGAACAACAGAAAGCCAGTTGTTCGCGAATATTGCTGCATCGAGCTATGCAAGGAATCTGATTAGCGGCTACCCGACAGACAATACCACAACGCCCAATGACAGCGTTGCAAGGCTGAACGGAAGCGGGCAAAAAAGCGGGCCAAGCTTATTATTAAAAGTAATGAGCGGCGACACGGTGCAGATGGCAGTGAAGAGCTTTTATAAGACTGGTACTAACAGTACGCAGACACCTTCGTTTACTGATGTATTAAATTCTTTGGCGAATGGGTTAGTGAGCAGCACGAGCGGGGCACACGGCAATGTTGGCAATCTGACTTCTTCAAGCAGCAATGTCTATACTGGATTGAATAGTTTTATAGGAACGAATGACCCGAACACAGGGGCATCTTATCCTAAAGCCTACCTTAATTGGATATTCTTGGATGACCAATTTAATTATGTACAAGGTTTAAGTGGTGCGATCCCGGCAGCAAGCTCGACATATCCTGCAAGTTTGTTAAATACAGTTGCGCCTGGCTCGCCTTTGAATATTAACCGCAACGGATATTTGTATATTTGGGTAAGCAATGAGACCCAAGGTTGGGATGTGTTCTTTGACAACCTTTCTGTGCAGCATAAGCAAGGGCCTGTGCTTGAAGAAAATCATTATTACCCGTTTGGATTGACAATGCAAGGGATTTCTGATAAAGCTTTAAAAACACAGTATGCGGAAAATAAATATCGTTACAACGGGAAGGAGCTGCAGAACAAAGAATTTTCAGATGGCACAGGCTTGGAGGAATATGATTATGGAGCAAGGTTTCAGGATCCACAGCTTGGGGTGTGGCACAATATAGATCCCTTAGCAGAAAAATCACGGAGATGGACACCTTACAATTATGCGCTTGATAATCCGTTAAGGTTTATCGATCCCGATGGGATGGATGCTATGTCAGGCACTGAAAAAACGCATGCCTCTGATGAGGTTGAAACAGGAGCGATGGATGTGGAAGATAATAGGAATTATCGAGGAGAAGCTGCAAAACAGAAATTTAATGAGCTTGCAGCGCAATATGGAAATAAAAGTAACGCAACTAAAAAATATCGAAGTGCAGATGCTGCAGCACTTGGATGGGCAGGTGAATATGCAGAAGGTTCAATAAAAGACAACAAAGAATATTCCTCATTGATTTATAGTTTCCAAGAAGGAAAAACAACATTTTGGTCCTATACAAGTGCAGAAGTTGGGGATAAGGCTACTTCACCCGGACCAAAAGATCTGGCAAAAAAGCTTTCCAAAGGACAAACTGCTGTTGCATTTATTCATTCACATGGTCAATGGACAAAAGACAGTGATAATGATTTTTCTCCTTCCATCGGAATGGGACATAGAGATGCAGATATAATGGCTAATCACCCTGAGCTTGATTTTTATTTGACAACTCCTGACGGTAAATTAAGAGTAAACAGAATTTCTAATTATATGGATAATTCAGGAAGCCATCCCATTGCAGAAGGGGTGCCAAGAGATGAGATAAAATATGGACCGTACAAAAAAGGAGAACATGGTTTTGATGGCAAGATTTTTCCGTTTTTAAAATTGTTAGAAGGGCCTAATTCAAGTACAGATGATTTAAAGCCGACTAATTGAATTTTTAAAATAATTTAAAATTTTTTCTATGAGCATTTCAATCTTTAAAAATTACAATTTGAAAATGTTTAAGGGTTTCAAACAAAATCGATTGATATTTTTTTTCCTGAGCATGGGTGCTTTCTTTAATGGATGTGAAGGTCAAATACAACAATGTCAAAAGAAAATGACATCTGATAGCGTTAATAAAGAAGTGCCTGTGAGCAAAAGCGGGAAGCCTTATTCCTATTATCAAAATAAATCAAAAGTTGAAAGTGCATTAGGGTTAAAAACACTTGAAAATGGATTCGACTCATTGCAGATAAGGATATGGTATAGTTATGCATTTAGCGATAGCTTTCAATTGGTAATAATAAAACGAACAGAAAATGAGTGGATGTGCAACTTGTTATCAGGAAAATACAATTTTGAAACAGAGAGCAATCAAATCAAATCAATTGAAAAAACCATTCACAGTAAGACACCAATATCAGGCTGGAACAATTTTGTTGTTAAGCTTATCAAATTAAATATAACAACCTTGCCAGACGAGAATAGAATTTCTAATTATCCGGAATTCGCAGACGGAGATAACATAGTTGTTGAAATTTCTACTAAAAACAACTACCGTATTTATTCTTACACAGAACCCGAGAAAACTCAAAACGAAATACAGGAAGCTAAAAATTTAGAAGCGATATTATTTTTAATTGAAAGGGAATTCGATTTCAAACCGCTAAGAGGGATTTAACAGGTGATAATATGAGTAATGTATTAAAAGTAAGAGTTCTTTGAAATATAGATTTTACTAACAGCAATGAACAACCGAAAACCGCAATGGTTATTTGTATATTTGGGTAATGTAACAGAATAGCATGTGGCAAAAATATAAAGGGTTTAAAGAGGTTCAAGAGGGCAACAAAAGCGTTGCCCTTTTATTTTGGCGTGGGAATTTCAACGATAATATATTTGAAAAGATTTTTGATAGAGAGTTTTAAGTATTCATGTAACAGATTAGAATGTGTTTTTAAAGGGATAGTTTTAGTAATTACCCATTTGCGTGTGGGCATAAGCGTTTAAATTTATTATAGCAAGTTCTTTGAAATTAACCCGCAATGGTTATTTGTACATTTGGGTAAGCAATGAGACCCAAGGCTGGGATGTGTTCTTTGATAATCTTTCTGTGCAGCATAAACAAGGCCCGGTGCTTGAAGAAAATCACTATTATCCTTTCGGGCTCACGATGCAGGGTATTAGTGATAAGGCAATTAAGACACAATATGCAGAGAACAAGTACCGATATAATGGAAAAGAATTACAGAACAAGGAATTTTCTGATGGTACAGGCTTGGAAGAATATGATTATGGGGCGAGATTTCAGGACCCTCAGATAGGGGTATGGCATAATCTTGATCCGCTTTCTGAAAAGTTTAGGAGGTTCTCGCCTTACGTTTATGCAGCAGACAACCCTGTTAGATTCGTTGATCCCGACGGGATGGACTATGTATCAGGTACAATGAAAACGCATGCATCAGATGAAGTTGAAACTGCTGGGGGTAATGGGGAACCTAATAAACAAGGTGGGGTGATCCGGTAATGTACCAGATTAGCATGTGCTAAAAATATAGAAGGATTTAAAGAGTTTAAGAGGGCAAAATTATCGTTGCCCTTTTCTTTTGGCGGAGAAATTTCATCAATAATATATTTGAAAGGATTTTTGATAGATTAGTTTTTAGTATTCATGTAACAGATTAGCACCTTATCCATGGAATGCAAATATTGCAATAACAAGTGCCGCTGCGCAGGCAGGCAGCAGAACGGCATGCAAAGACTTTACTGCAAGGGCTGTAAAAAGTTTCAGCAACAGGCATACAAGTACAAGGCATGCAGCAAAGACATCAATGAGAGCATCGGCAAATTAGTCTGCGAAGGCGTTGGTATCAGGAGCGCAGCAAGGATATTGGGCATCGCGGCAACAACGGTGATGAAGAAGATAAAAGCGATTGCAGCTTCTATTGCAAAGCCGGCTATCCCGATGGACAGGAAATGTTTTGAGCTGGATGAGCTGCGCACTTTCGTCAGGCGCAAGCGCAATGAGTGCTGGGTGGCTTATGCCATCTGCAGCCACACCAAACAAGTAGTAGATTTCATTGTGGGCAGGCGCAGCAAGAGGACATTGAAGATGATAACAGGCACACTGCTGTTGTCAGGGGTAGAAACCGTTAAAACCGACAAGCTGAATATCTACAAGTCTTTGATACCTGCAGAAAGGCACAAGGCATCAGCATACTGCATCAACAGCATAGAGCGGAACAACCTGAACCTGCGCACCCACCTGAAGCGGCTGAGCCGCAAGACAATCTGCTTCAGCAAGAGCCGCGAAATGCTGGAAGCATGCCTGAAGATTTATTTCTGGAAAAATAAATTGCTTTCAGGTGTGCATCAGCGTTAAATGTATGTCAAATCGCATGTGCAGAAAATTTCGGAAGCTCCGTCAGGTTTCCTTGTGCTATATAAAGAATTGCTTGCAGATAGTAATTAGTGATGCCAGCGCACAAAGCCTGGCTCACAACATCAACAACACCAAAATGCCAAGAAATGCCGAGCTTATCAGATTAGTACACAGATTTTGTAGGGTAATGAATTCAAAACAAACTCATAAAAGAGCAGAGCAACCTTTTTGCGGGATTTCGATTGTATAATTATTTTAATTTGAGAGAGAAAAGAAATACACTTTTTATTTACAATTGTTGACAAGTTTGATTTGTTAATAGCGAACCTGCGTATATTTGTTTGATAGTTTTCGGATACATTCCAAATCATACCTTTTAATAGCTTATAACTATGATCAAAACTCTACGCTGTCCTAAGGGCTTGCCCTTCCTTTTTGCTTTCTTATTTATCCTAAACATTAAAACATATAGTCAGGCTGTTGGTGACTACAGATCAGTGGCTCCTACTAACTGGAGCGTGCTCACTACATGGCAACGCTGGAACGGCGCAACATGGGCAACGCCTACGGCTGGTCAAGGGTATCCTGGCCAGAACAATGCTACAGCGAACGTCACCATCATGAACGGCAATAATGTTCCGGTGAATGTGACACCTGCAAATGCAATTGCAAGTTTGCAAATCGGCAGCACTACAGATGCCACATCAGGAACTTTATCATTCTCTGTGGTGAGGACTTTGACCGTGGCAGGCACGGTAACTATGGGAAACAGCGGTACTGGTAGTGTTGGCAATCTCACCATGGTGACAGGCACCATCAGTGTGAATGGATTGGCGGTTTCCAATACAAGCTCTACATTTTCTCCGGGAACAAGTGCAGGAACAGTTCAGTTCAACGCAACTAATACATTGCCTTCAACAGTTTTCACAAACTTCAACAGGATGACTTTTGCAGCGGGAACAACAACAGCAGGAACAGGGCTTACGATCAACGGCATTGTTACGATTAGTGCAGGAGCAACTTTTGATGGCGGTTCATTTACCCACACAGTAGGAGGCAATTGGATAAACAACGGAGGTACATTCACAGCATCCACGAGCACCATTAGCTTTAACAGTGCTACGGCTAATCAAAATATTCAAGGGACGGCAACATCTCAATCATTTAATAATATTATTATTGACAAAACCGGTTTTACTTTAACTGTTGCAGGAAGCACTACGACATTAGCTGTTGGAGGCTCAGTGACTGTTACTAACGGAACATTCACTATTCCGGCAATAACGAGCTCTGTGACTGGCGCGACTTCAGTGACAGGGACATTACGGATCTCAAGCCCCACAGGAACTAAAACATTTACTGGTCTGGTAACGGTTAATACCGGAGGCACATGGAACAATTCAGGAAATTCGCCAGTCACTTTTCAGGGTGGCATCACTTTCAACGGAACTACGTTTACATCGGGCACAGGAGTCCAGACTTTTGATACAAATAACCAAGACCTGAATGGAACATTTGCTATAAAGAGCATTACAGTAACGGGTATTAACTTAACCAATCATAACACACTCACTGTTGCCACGGCGTTAGGTGGAACGGGAACGTTCGTGCAGGCTTCAAATGCGTCACTTATCTATGCAGGAACTGCTGCCAACACAACTATTGCCGCGATCGACGCGACTGCATCTGGCAACACTGTTAACTACAATGGCGCTGCACAAACAGTGGTTTCAGGGAATTATTATAATTTGACTTTAAGCACGAGCGGAGTTAAAACACTTCAGACAGGAACAACCAATATCGGCGGAGATATTACACTTAGTGGAACTGTGAGCACAACAACTGTTGTTGGGCTAAATATTGCGGGCAATCTTACTGTCGGCGACGGCACGACTTTCAATGCTGCTGGTTTTGATTTGACGGTAAACGGTTCGACTACCGTTGGTTCCGGAACAAGTGGTAAAATCAGCATTACATCTGCGACGGGCATTAAAACATTTGCGGGGCTGATACAGGTGAATACTGGGGCAACATGGAACAATGCGAATGCTGTGAGCTCTGATATTACTTTGCAAGGTGGCATAACCAACAGCGGCACCTTTACTTCAGGCAATGGTGTATATACTTTTAATACAAATGATCAGTTTTTGAACGGTACAACTTCAATTGCAAACGTCACTGTAACCGGAATTAATCTTACAAATGATGTTAGTGCGACGTTTACTGCAAGAACGACTTTGACAGGAACAGGGAGCTTTATACAGTCAATCAATTCATCACTGAGTATTTCAGGAACTTCTACCATTACCTCGTTACAGGCAACAGCCAATGGCAATACTGTTAATTACAGTGGTGCTGCCCAAACAATATTTCCTACTAATTACTATAACCTTTCCTTCAGTGGCAGTGGTATCAAAACAATGCAGACAGGAACAACTTCGATTGGGGGAAATTTTAGTTTGAGCGGAACAGCAAGAACTACAGCCGTTGCAGGATTAACAATAAGCGGGAATATGACTATTGGAACAGGAACAACATTTGCAGCAGGTTCATTTACTCATAGCATTAGCGGCAACTTTACAAATAACTCCACTTTCACAAGACAAACAAGTACTATTTCTCTTGACGGATCTGCAGCAGGTCAGACAATTGGAGGAACACAGGCTACAACATTCACTAATCTTACGATTAATAACGCAAACGGCGTTACACTTAATGATGGAACCAATAGTGTTACTAAAACGATAGCTGCAGCGGGGGTACTGACCTTGTCCCAAGGTTATCTGACAACTGATGCTGGCAATTTGATTATCTTAAATTCCGGAGCTACAGCAAGTGTAGCAAACTCATCAGGCGGCGTTCCTCAACACAATAGCCCTTACATTAATGGTCCGATAAGGAAAATAGGAAATCAGGCATTTGTGTTTCCTGTTGGCGCAGTTGGTACAGGATGTGTACCTATAGGAATAAGCGCCCCGGCAGCAGCTTCCAATTCATTCGATGCCCAATATTTTCGGACAGATGCAAACACACTTGGCACTATCAGTTCTTCAAATTTGTTTAATGTCAGTTCCTGCGAGTACTGGCAATTAAACAGAACATCCGGCACACCAACTGTAGATGTTACTGGATATTGGAACGAAAACAGCCCTTGTCATGGTGAAGCTCCAGGTCAGTATGTAACTGATCTTACAACGATATCCTTAGCTCACAACAATGGAGCAAATTGGGACAATAACAGCACTTCTGCTAATAGCTTTACTTCGGGCGGAACGCTTTCCGGTGGTGTTACGTGGTCTGCTGTTTCAACCTTTAGCCCGTTTGCATTAGGCAACAACACCGCTGCAAAAACCAACCCGCTTCCAATATTGCTTTATTATTTCAGTGCGGTGAAAGCTCAGGGATATAATAAAATATCATGGAAAGCTGCATGTAATGCTTCTTCGAACTCTTTTGTAGT
The DNA here is from genome assembly GCA_035295505.1 of Puia sp. Taxonomy (GTDB): domain Bacteria; phylum Bacteroidota; class Bacteroidia; order Chitinophagales; family Chitinophagaceae; genus Puia. Next base: position 10,327 of record DATGIX010000093.1, read on the forward strand.
GGAGCGTTCTGTTGATGGCAGGAATTTTACAGGCATCGATACTGTTTTAGCGAATGATGCAACAGATTGCTCACAGCCATTTGCATATAATGATTACACAGCATCAGGAAATACTGTTTATTACCGCTTAAGGATAAGTGATATCAGTGGCGCTGTGAATTATTCAGGTATCGTGCTGATCTCGACTGCAACAAATGCAATTGAATTTATTAAAGTGGCACCGAATCCTGTAAGAGATAATGCAACGCTTCAGATTTCATCAATCAGTAATGATAAAATTGAATTGTCAATATCAAGCCTTGATGGAAAGGTATTGCAACATACATCAGTTCAGGTGCTAACAGGGTCAAATGCAGTTAACCTTCATACGGCTAACCTTGCGAAAGGTGTGTACATCATCAAAGGAATTTTCTCTGGCGGTCAAATACATACTATTAAGTTTATCAAAGACTAGTATGGGTTTTCCTATAAACTAAGAGAGCGCTCCGGCATTAACCGGAGCGCTTTGTTTTATAAGGAATTATGAAATGATGATGAACGAACTTATTTGTTGAAAACCACAAGAAACTTTTAAGTGACTATTGCAAATGCACAAAATCTATTATATTTTTACATGCTAATTTTATTGCTACAATAGCATTCATCTGATATTCTACAATTAGTTCGGCAATATCCTTCACAATGTAGCTTTTAGTTTTTTTCCGATATTATTTAAATCCCATCCTTTTAAGCCAGCTTCGATCTGATTCAAATTTTCTATGTGATACTGATTCAATCCAACCTTTGAAATTATATCCGTAAACCGCAAGATTTCAAAACGGAATTTAATTAACGTACCACAAATGAAAACATCTCTACCCTGCCCTAAAGCAGCATTTACTGCTGTTTTGTTTACCTTCTTTTTTCTGTTTACAAAAGACATCTTTGCACAGATCAGCCAACTTTCAGAAGACTTTAAAAAAGGTGTAAGCGCTTCAAGCTTATCAGTAAATGCAGGATATCAATCAGCTACTTTAAATTGGGAAAGCGCATCTTTTCCATCTGGTGTTGCTAAAGCGGGATATTTATTGATATATTCGACAAGCACACCTTTACTCTTAAGTTCTCCTAATGGACATAAGCCCCATAATGCAATCCTCAATGGAACAATTGTTTCTACGAACGAATCTGATTTGCCATCAGTGCCTGCAACTTCGGCTATTGCAACAGGTCTTTCAAATGGCACTACCTATAACTTCATGATAGTAGCATATTATTGGGATGGAGTAAATCAGTCTTCTTATGTTTACTCATCTTCATCTGTTATTTGCATCACTATTCCCCCAGATGCACCGGATGGCCTTACCGTGAATTCCCCATCATCATCAAGTTATATTGCAGGTTCATTTAATGAGCCTTTAATACAACCTAATGGCTACGTTGTTACTTACGGCCACAATGCGATGGCTTCTCCTTTAACTGACGGTGTAATGTATGAAAACGGTCAATCGATTTCAGGAGACGACAGTGTTTTGCAGGTCAGCAATTCCACATCTTTCAATACTTCTGCTGGCAATTCTTTATCTGCTTCCTCTGCTTATTATATTCATGTGTATTCCTATGTGATTTCTGCTTGCAACAATCAGCCGGTTTATTCAAGAGATTATCTCTCTTCTGACAGTGTTCTTACTGCGCCAGCTCAAAAGCAGGATACCATCGGCCCGGAAAATTTCGTTGAGGTGATTGATGTGGAGCCCAACCCTGTAGAAAGCAATGCGTGGCTTAAGATTGCAACATTGCAAAGCGATAATAATGTAGATGTGGCAATTTATACTGTTGACGGAAAGATAATGGCACAAAAAAAGATTCAGGTGTTTGCGGGAGTCAACAGAATCAGTTTACATACTCAGAGTTATTCCAGAGGTGGATATGTTTTAAGACTGATCTTCAGCAACGGAAAAACAAAAGCAATACGATTTATTAAGAAATAGATTTTCGCTTTAGAAACATTAAGACAGATTACTCTAAGCCAAAAAATCATCGTCATCTTTTGGCCCGTATTTGTCGAAGAGTTTATCTATCGCGCCTGAGAACAAAGGGAACTTTTCTTTCGTGAAATTCTTTATCACTTCAATGGCTTTGTAAGCTTGCTCTTCAGTGAGACCTTGAGCCATGAGCCTCTCAATTAAATCTTTCATAATGTAAAATTAAAAACCACGCTCAAACTTTGAGCGTGGTTCAAATATCATAATAATCCCACAAATCCCATGAATTCAGGTTCAGACAGATTAAGCAACTTTTAATAAGCTCATTTTGCTCTTATCAAATTTTTTCTTTGCATATTCAATTTCAACATGAAGTTTGTGGTCTTTGGTAGACGGCATTTCAAACATGGCATCAGTCAAAATGCTTTCACAAATGCTGCGAAGACCGCGTGCTCCAAGTTTGTATTCAATGGCTTTGTCAACCATGAAGTCAAGGACATCATCATCAATTGTCAATTGAATATTTTCAATCTCGAATAATTTTTTATACTGGCGAATTAAAGAATTTTTTGGTTCGGTAAGAATAGAGCGAAGCGTTGGTCTGTCTAATGGATTCAAATGTGTTACCACCGGCAAACGGCCAAGCAATTCAGGAATCAAACCGAAAGTCTTTAAATCCGGTGCATTCACAAACTGCAACAAATTTTTCTTGGCGGCTTCTTGTTGGTCCTTATTAACGTTGAAGCCTATCGCATTTGTGTTCACTCGACGTGCAATCACTTTATCAATGCCATCAAAAGCTCCACCACAAATGAAGAGAATATTTTGTGTGTTGATTTTTACCAACTTTTGTTCAGGATGTTTTCTTCCGCCCTGCGGTGGGACAAGTACATCCGTTCCTTCTAATAATTTTAATAAGCCTTGCTGAACACCTTCGCCGCTTACATCACGTGTGATGGATGGATTATCTCCTTTTCTCGCAATTTTATCTATTTCATCAACATACACAATTCCTCTTTCTGCTGATGCAACATCATAATTGCAAACCTGTAGCAAGCGTGTCAAAATACTTTCAACATCTTCACCAACATAACCCGCTTCTGTGAAAACAGTGGCATCAACAATGGCGAATGGAACGTTCAATAACTTTGCAATTGTTTTTGCAAGTAAAGTTTTTCCTGTTCCTGTTTCACCAACCATAATGATATTGCTCTTTTCAATCTCAACATCATTATCAGTTACCTTCTGCTGCAATCTTTTGTAATGATTGTAAACCGCAACTGCCAGAATTTTTTTCGCATCATCCTGACCAATCACATATTCATCTAAAAATCTTTTTATCTCAACCGGTTTTTTAACCGTGAGTTTAAATTGTGTAGTGGATGGATTATTATCTTCACGCAGCATCAATTCCTGCTGAATGATTTCCTGTGCGTGCTCCACACAGTTCTCGCAAATATGTCCTTCCTGCCCTGCAATCAAAATTTTCACCTCATCCCTGCTTCTTCCACAAAACGAACAATGCAATGTATTTTTTGCCATACTACTTTTTTGAAATTCTCTGTAAAGTTATTCAACTTATTGGCTATACCGACTAAAAATCCCAAAACTCCCGGAATAATAACGCTTGTACCGGTAGTTTTGGGATTTGAATCGGAAAATATATTTACAATTTCTCTATTATCTGGTCAACAATCCCGTATTCTACCGATTCCTTCGCATCCATCCAGTAGTCGCGCTCAAAGTCTTTATAAATCTGTTCAATTTTCTTGCCACAGTTTTCCGCGAGGATGCGTGCACCGATTTCTTTCGTTTTTTTAATTTGTTTAGCCTGAATCTCAAGGTCGGCGCTCACTGCCTGATAATGCCCGCCGATGCTTGGCTGATGAATCATTACTTCCCCATGAGGGAAAATAAAACGCCTGCCTTTTGTTCCGCCGCTTAATAATATGGAGCCCATTGATGCTGCCAATCCCATGCAAATGGTGCTGACAGGGCTTTTCAGCATTTTCATCGTATCGTACATTACCATTCCGCTGGTTACCATTCCGCCCGGGCTGTTAATATAGAATTTTATCTCTTCGCCGGGCTTATCTGCATCGAGCAATAATAATTTATTGACAACTTCCTTTGCAGAACGGTCATTTACTTCCCCCCAAAAATAAACGGCTCTGTTTTCAAAGAAATATTTTTCCGTCTTTTTCATTAATAAGCCAACGTCCTGCAATTTTTCTTCTTTCGGTTCTTGTTCATCTGGCTCTTCATCCATTTTAAAAAGCTTCAATAAATATTTTGAATAATTCATTTTTTAAATTTTTTATCAGGATAAAATGATTAGGATTTAATTTCTTTTTTTGGGTTGAGCAAAAGCACTTCATCCACCAATCCATATTCTTTTGCTTCCAAAGCGGTGAGCCAGTAATCGCGGTCGCAGTCTTTTTCCACTTGCTTCACAGTTTTTCCTGTATGAACAGAATAAATTTCATACAGCTCCTTTTTTATTTTCTTAATCTCGTTCACTGTGATTTCAATATCCGTTGCCTGACCGCCGATTGCGCCTGTTGGCTGATGCATCATCACTCTGCTATGTTTTAATGCTGTGCGTTTTCCTTTTGTTCCTGCGCACATTAATGTTGCTGCCATTGATGCAGCCATACCGATACAAATAGTTGCCACATCAGGGCTCACATATTGCATCGTGTCATAAACGCCGAGACCTGAATATACACTTCCGCCAGGACTGTTGATATACATCTGAATGTCGCGATGACGGTCAGTGCTATCGAGAAATAATAATTGTGCGGTGATGATATTTGCTACTTCATCATTGATTGGATAACCGAGGAAGATAATTCTGTCCATCATCAAACGGCTATAAACGTCCATAACGGCAACGTTCATGGGGCGTTCTTCAATAATGTTCGGAGTGAGGGCAGTAATTTGATATTTGTTGTAATCGTTCAGTGTGTTGCTGGAAATGCCACGATGCTTCACAGCGTAACTTTCAAATTCCTTTTGATGGTTCATATTTATTGTTCGGATTTAGATTATTGATAAGATAAATATCTTTCAAATCTCCGTCCAAACTTTCAAATTGCCAAAAAACTGACAGAGTTGCAGCGAGTTTCGAGTTTGAAGTTTACAGTTTTCGGTTGGCAGACTGCAATTCTTAGATGCAGAATTAAAATTAAGATTTGTTATCTGTTAATAATTTGCAGTCCACAGTTGGCATTACAATTTTATAATCACTGACTAAAACTCAGAACTGTAAACTGCAGACTGAAAACTGGCAACTGCTAATGATGATGGTGCTGATGCGCTTCCTGCGCTTTGATAAATTCTTCGCGGCTGATAGGTTTTTCTTCGGCATTCACCTGCGTTTCAGCCCATTCAAAAACCTTGTTTGATTGAATGCGATGAACTGCGTCTTCCACAAATTTTCTATCCTGCATCATTCGGTTTGCATAATCGTCTATCCATGGCTGTTGGTCATCGCTGATTTGTCCTTGCATGTAGCTGAGCAATTGCTGCTTTGCAAGATTTCTGATATCGTCCGGATTGACTTCAATCTTATTATCGTTTACAATCTTATCAACAATCAAAGTCCATTTTAACTGATTGGAGAAATCAGGAAATTCGCTAATAACCTGTTCTTCCGTTTTCGGTTGCTCGCCGCCGTTCTGCATCCATCTTTTCAAAAAAGATTCAGGGAACTCGATTTTCGTTTGGTCTAATAATACATGATAGATAGCATGCTGAAGCTGGCTGCGGCTTTGCGCATCCCAGTAATTCTGAATTTCTTCTTTAATAGCATTTCTGAATTCTTCTTCCGTTTTAATTTCTTTGGAAGGATAAACTGTTTTGAAAAATTCTTCATTCAGTTCAGATTTTTCAACGAAGCCGACTTTGGTGATAAGCACTTTGAAATATTTATCAGCAGCGGTTGCGTCATCTTTTGCAAAGCCTAAATCATTCAATATCCATTCTCTTTCTTTTTCATCAAATGCTTTTGACAATTGAAGCACGATGAAATCATCTTTCTTTTTTCCTAACCAATTGCTGCGAACAGACTCGCTAAAATATTTTACAAGAAGCGAGTTCTCTTTATTAATGCCGTTTTCAATTTCATTTCCATTTTCATCACTTTCGATGAATTTCACGTTCAATACATTTTCATCGCCGGTAACAGTTTCAGGTTCTGTCATTTTACCATTGCGAATTTGCAGGCGTTCTACTTCTTCGTTAATCATTTCATCAGTCACCAGAATTTTGTTCCGGGTCAGTTTTATATTTGGCAAATCAGCAATGGAAAACTCAGGTTTCAAACCTACTTCAAAAGCAAATGCATATTCAATCGGTTTGCCCATGTCGATTTGTCTCGCATCATTCTCCGGTAACGGTAATGGCTGTGCGAAAATCTGCAGTTTTTCATTCTGCATATAAGTTGTCAGTTCTTTTTCAACTGAGCGAAGCACTTCGTCAGCAAAAACAGAACTGCCGTACATTTTTTTGATGAGGCTGGAAGGAACCATGCCTTTTCTAAAGCCGGGGATATTTGCTTTCTTTCCGTATTCTTTTAAAGCTTTTTCAAACGAGGGGAGATAATCTTCTTTTTCAACCTTCACTGTAATCTTATCGTTCAACAGACCGATATTTTCTCTTGTCACTGTTGCCATAATATGCGATGTTTAATTCCTGAAAAGGAAAATTCAAAATAAAAAAGTGCGGGTGATAGGAGTCGAACCTACATACCTTGCGGCGTCAGATCCTAAGTCTGATGCGTCTGCCAATTTCGCCACACCCGCAAAAGGGGTGCAAAGTTAGGATATTTAACAGGAAAAAACCTATTCTTTTCGTAAATTCGTATGCTATGGAAATTGTTGAAGCGATACCACAATATAACCTTACCGAGGAACAAGAAAAAAAGCTTATCCTGCGGGAATACCGCTCTTTATTGCGCTCACTCAAGCCCAAAATAAAGCCCGGTGACAAGGAGCTTTTGCGCACTGCATTTGAAATGGCTGCTGAAGCGCACAAAACCATGCGTAGAAAAAGTGGCGAGCCTTATATACTTCATCCTTTGGCTGTTGCCAGGATTTGTGTGGAAGAAATCGGTCTAGGAGTTCGTTCAACTATTTGTGCATTGTTGCATGACACAGTTGAAGACACTGATATTACATTGGAAGATGTGGAGCGTGAGTTTGGCGCGGAGATAGTACGCATCGTTGATGGGCTCACCAAAATCTCCAATGTGATTGATGTGAACGCATCACAGCAGGCGGAAAATTTCAAAAAGATTTTATTAACGCTGACTGATGACCCGCGAGTAATTCTCATCAAACTTTCTGATAGGCTTCACAACATGCGAACGCTTGATAGTATGAAGCGCGAAAAGCAATTGAAAATTTCATCCGAAACTGTTTATGTGTATGCGCCGTTGGCTCACAGAATGGGTTTGTATAATATAAAGACCGAGCTGGAAGATTTAGCGATGAAATATCTGGAGCCTGGTGAGTATAAAGAAATAGCGCAAAAACTTTCTGAAACAAAACGCGAACGTTCGAGATACATTAATGAATTCATCAAACCACTCAAAGAAAAATTAGAAAAAGCAGGATTTGATTTTGAAATTTATGGTCGTCCGAAAAGTATTCATTCCATTTGGAATAAGATGCGCAAAAAAAGCGTGACGTTTGATGAAGTGTATGATTTGTTTGCGATTCGTGTCATCATCAATTCTCTTCCTGAAAAAGAAAAAGAAGATTGCTGGAAAGTCTATTCGATGATTACGGATGAATACACACCTTCGCCTGAAAGAATGCGCGACTGGCTGAGCAATCCTAAATCGAATGGATACGAAGCATTGCACACGACTGTGATGGGACCTCAGGGAAAATGGGTTGAAGTACAAATCCGCTCAAAAAGAATGAATGAAATTGCAGAGAAAGGATTGGCGGCACATTGGAAATATAAAGAAGGCGCAAACGATGAAAGCCGCTTCGATAAATGGTTTCAGCAGATTCGCGAAGTGCTGAACACGGAAGATAATGACTCCGTAAATTTTCTGCAGGATTTCAAAACCAGTTTTCTTGCGGAAGAAATTTTTGTGTACACACCAAAGGGTGATGTGAAAATGTTACCGGTCGGTTCAACTGCACTTGATTTTGCATTCTCAGTTCACAGTGCTGTTGGCGCTCATTGCATTGGTGCAAAAGTGAATCATAAATTAGTGCCGATTGGGCATAAGTTGCGCAGCGGTGACCAAATAGAAGTGATTACATCAGGCAAACAAAAACCAACTGAAGATTGGCTGAACCTTGTTATTACTGCAAAAGCAAGAACAAAAATTAAAGATGCGCTGAAGGAAGATAAAAAGAAAATCGCCGATGAGGGAAAATATATTGTACAACGCAAGCTTGAAAATTATGGTGCGACGTATAATCAACATAATATAGATATACTCACTGCTTTTTATAAATTCCCATCTTCTTTTGAATTGTTTTATCAGGTTGCAGTAAAAAATATTGATTTAAAAGAATTGAAAGAATTCCATTTGCTTGGTGACAGGCTGGAAGCGCCAAAGCCAATAAAACCTGTTGTTGAAATAAAACCGGATACTTCCGTATCGATTCCAAAAAAAGATGCTGAGCTGATAATATTTGGCGAAAGCAGTGATAAGATTGTTTACACATTGGCGAATTGTTGCAAACCAATTCCGGGAGATGACGTGTTTGGTTTTGTGACAACTGGAAAAGGGCTTACAATTCACAGAACGAATTGCCCGAATGCGGCGAAACTGATGGCAAGCTATGGTCATCGTGTGGTGAAAACAAAATGGGCAAAGAACAAAGAAATTTCTTTTCTTACAGGTGTTCGAATTGTAGGAATGGATGATGTTGGTGTAGTTAATAAAATTACCAACCTTATTTCCGGAGAACTCCGGTTAAATATCAATGCAATTACTATTGAGGCAAAAGAAGGATTATTCGAGGGCAATATTAAAATTTATGTGCATGATAAAGATGAGTTGGAAGAGCTGGTTCATCGTTTAATGCAGTTAAAAGGTATTCACACTGTCGACAGATATGACAGTGAGAATGTTTAAATAATCTTGAAAAAATCATTTCTTTCATCCATTCCATTTCGCCTATTTTTGCTGCTCTCAATAAATTAAACAGCAAATCCGCTATTCAATGGTAGATGTTATTTTAGGCTTGCAATGGGGCGATGAAGGAAAGGGAAAAATTGTCGATTTTTTTGCTCCGCGATACGATATCATCGCAAGGTTTCAGGGAGGGCCCAATGCCGGTCACACTTTATATGTGAACAATAAAAAAGTGGTGCTTCATCAGATACCTTCCGGCATTTTTCATGAAAAGGCTACTAATTTGATAGGGAATGGTGTAGTGCTCGACCCTGTGACATTTAAAAGAGAATGCGAATCGGTTGCATCTTTTGGTGTTGATTATAAAAAGAATTTATTCATCTCTCAAAGAACGCACATCATTGTTCCTACGCATCGTGCATTGGATAAAGCGTCTGAAACATCTAAAGGAAATGAGAAGATAGGTTCTACTTTAAAAGGTATAGGCCCTGCATACATGGATAAGACGGGAAGAAATGGTTTGCGCATGGGCGATTTACTCGATAAAAGTTTCACCACAGACTATATCAAGCTTCGGTTGAAACATCAGCGATTATTGGATGGCTTGAATTTTCACGAAGATATTTCTGCATGGGAAGAAGAATTTTTTGAAGCGATTGAATTCATTCGCCAATTTAAAATTGTGAATGGAGAATATTTCATCAATAATAAAATCAGCGAAGGAAAAAAAGTGCTGGCTGAAGGCGCACAAGGCAGCATGCTTGATGTTGACTTTGGAACATTCCCTTTTGTTACTTCTTCAAACACCATATCAGCGGGCGTTTGCACAGGTCTTGGTGTTGCGCCACAACAAATCAAAGATGTGATTGGTGTGAGCAAAGCGTATTGCACAAGAGTTGGTAGCGGACCTTTCCCGACTGAATTGAATGATGAAACAGGAGAGGAATTAAGAAAAATCGGAAATGAATTTGGCGCAACAACCGGTCGCCCACGTCGCTGTGGATGGATTGATTTGGTAGCGCTGAAGTTTGCCTGCATGGTAAACGGTGTAACTAAAATCGTAATGACAAAAGCCGATGTGCTGGATGCTTTTGAAAAATTAGAAGTCTGCACAGAATATAATATAAACGGGAAAGCTACGAGTGAAATTCCTTTTCAGATGAACCGTGTTGACATCAAGCCGATATTAAAATCATTTGCAGGTTGGAAAACTGATATCACTTCTTTAAAAGATTATAATCTGCTTCCATCACAAATGAAAGAATACATTCAATTCATTAACCAATTTCTGGGTGTCGGCATCAATTATATTTCAAACGGGCCAGGTCGGGAACAATTGATTGAAAATCTCTAAAACCGTGTTCAAATTTTTTCGAAAAAATATTGAAAAAAAATTTGGCTAATTAAAAACTTCGCTGAAATTTTACAACACTAATCTTTTCAGGATATGACATCTAAATCTGATAAGGAGAAAAAAGGCCCGAAAAAATCTGCACCATCACCAAAGGAAACTCCTAAGGCATCTTCCAAAGCAAAAAAGCAGGAAGAAGATGATGACGATGAAGATATTGACGATGAGCCAAAAACTCCTGCGAAAAAAAATGCAAAAGCATCTTCGAAAACCAAGAAACAGGACGATGACGATGATGATGAAGAAGGCGGCGCTGATGATGCTGATGAAGTGGATGATTGGGACAAAGTGGAAGAGGAAGAAGACTGGGATCCTGACTTCGATGAATTTGATGTGCCTAAATCAAAAACAAAAAAGAGCAGTGCTGGTGGCAGTGCAGGAAAGAAATCTGCCAAGGGTGATGATGATTTAGGTCTTGATGATGATTTCAAAGACCTTGACCTTTTTAATGACAATGAGTTCGAAGAAGAAGACGATGACTTCTGATTTCAGATAATTATTTTGTGTAACAAAAATGCCAGTCAACCGACTGGCATTCATATTTTATAAAGTAAATGATTTTTATTTTTTTTCTTTCTTGCTAACTGCAGCAACCGTAGTTTTCAAATTCATGCTGTCTTCTTTTTCAGAAATGCCGTTCAACAATTGCTGAACTGATTCATTCAATATCTGATATTTATTGGCAATGAACAAATCCATTTTATCTGCCGGCAATTTCAAGTCATAAGTATTATTAGCGCTTGCCATCACTTTGTCAAAATCAGGATTATACCTGTTGAACTCAGCAATATCCATCAAAATATATTTTGCAATTATTCCTGAGCAATATTTCCCTGAAATAGAAATTGTCTTTGAATTTTCTAATTCTTCCTGGTTAATATTCCTGTGAAACACATACATCGACGAACCTGATAATTGCTCAGCAGCCTCATCTTTAGTCAAAGTTGTAACCCCGCCTTGCCCTTCAAAAATATAATGTGTGCCGATGAATTTCTTCACGTGATTTCTTGATTCAGCCGGAAGATAATATTGCAAATCCCAGAAATCATGGCTGCCGCTGCGGCGCATGGCATTGTACACGTGAGCTGTGCCACCATTGTACGCAGCAATAACCAATAACCAATCACCTAATTCATTATATAAATCACGCAGGTATTTGGCTGCCGCGTGTGTGCTTTTATAGTAATTGGTGCGCTCATCATGTTTTCGGCTGACTTTTAATCCTAACACCCTTGCAGTAGCAGGCATCAATTGCCAGGGGCCGACTGCGCCAGCCCAGGAAACAGACGTAGGCTTTAACTGCGACTCGATTACCGCCAGATATTTCAATTCTCTGGGAAGACCATATTGATTCAGGATATTATCAATCAGATTAAAATATGGACGACCCCAACCTTTGAGACCTAAAAGCTCTTTACTATTATGGTCTATATAATCCTGAACAAAACTGACTGCTCTTGGATTGAGCTTTGCACCATTTGTTCCGCCCATTGATGTGGCTATAAACAAATCTTTAAAACCATTATCAGGTGTCGCTTTGGTGCTTTCTGAAGCCAGTATGATAGGATTTGATGATTTTTTGGAAACAACATTAGTGTCGCCAAAATCGGCAAGACCGAAATTTAATTTATTGCCAAAAGAGATAGACGAAAAGCCTAAACCCAAGACAATCAACAGAAATCTCAAACTCATGAGATGATATTAAAAGATTAATCCAATAATATTATTGGGTATAATCTTTCATAGGGGGATTGAATCAACTCTGTTATCAATTCTCGAAAGTAGGATTTTGGAAGGATTTGTAGCGTTGGGTTAGTTGATGTGAGAACTGCAACAAAAGTAACTCTTTAAATTGGTTCGTCATAGCCTGTATACCAAAAGGCATGCCATTTGAGTGGGTAAAAAGGGGGAGAGATATAGCCGGAATGCCAGCTAAATTCGCATAAACCGTATATATATCAGCGAGATACATCGCAATTGGGTCTTCGGTTTTCTCACCTATTTTAAACGCTGTGCTGGGGGAAGTAGGTAGCAAAATCAGGTCAAACTCATTGAAAATCAGCTCAGTTTTTTTTATCAACAATTTCCTGATTTTTTGGGCTTTGGTGAAGTAAGCATCATAATAACCGGCACTTAAAACGAAGGTGCCCAGCAAGATGCGCCGTTTTACTTCTTTTCCGAAGCCTTCGGAACGGGTAGCTTTGTAAAATTCAGTTAAATCAGGGCTGGGGGTTTTTGGTCTGAAACCATATTTCACTCCATCAAAGCGGGATAGGTTGGAAGAAGCTTCTGCGGTTGAAAGCACATAATATGCGGGGACGATATAATCAAGATATTCGAAATCAACAGGTTCAATAGTGTGCCCTTGTTCTTTGAGCTCATCCATTAAGGCGTAACAGGAAGATTTTATCTTTGGGTCAAGCGAATCATGGTCGAAAGCTTCTTTGAAATAAGCAATCTTAAACTTATTATCTTTTTTATAGATTTCGGGGGAATAGGTTTCTAAAGGAATATTTGATAATGTGCTATCGAAATTATCAGTTTTGGCAATTACTTCGAGGACCAACGCAACATCTGGAATCGAATTACCAAAAATGCCAATCTGGTCAAAGGAAGATGCATAAGCTATGAGCCCATACCTTGAGATTTTACCATAAGTTGGTTTCAAACCAATAATCCCGCAAAAATCTGCAGGTTGCCTGACTGAGCCGCCGGTATCGCTTCCTAAGCTGACCATGCACAAGCCTGCCTGAACTGCAACAGCGGAACCTCCAGATGAACCGCCTGGAACTCTTGTTTCATCCGCAGCATTCAGCACATTTCCATAAGCTGAATTTTCATTGGTTGAACCCATAGCAAATTCATCGCAATTATTTCTTCCGATAATGATTGCATCTTCCTCCAGCAGTTTTTCAACTACTGTTGAATTGTATATTGAAGTGAAATTCTCTAAGATTTTTGAAGAAGCGGAAAGTTTGTGGTCTTTATAAGCAATCACATCTTTCAATGCAACCACAATGCCATGCAATTTTCCTATTTGCTTTCCTGATTTTCTTTTTTCATCCAGCAATTTTGCTTTTTGCAAAGCTTCATCGGCATATACTTCCAGAAAAGAATTCAGATGTTTTTTTTCTTCAATTTTTGAGAGATAATAATTTACTGCTTCAACGCATCCGTTTGGATGGTCATTCAAAAAATCATGATAATTTTTTATTGAACTGAAAGAAAACAAATCTTAATTTTTTTATTGAACATTTTGATAACTCAATTCCATTCTGCTTCTTCCTGCTTTTGTTTCTTTTCAACCCTCACACAAAGCCAAATACTTATTTCATAAAGAAGCATTAGCGGAAGTGTACAAACAATCTGGCTTAGCATATCGGGCGGCGTGATGATGCCTGCAACAATCAGCATAATCAATATGGCATATTTACGAACGCGGCGCAAATAGCTTGCGCTCACTACGCCAATTTTCGCTAAAAAATACATTACCAATGGAAGCTGAAACGCAAGCCCGGCGCCTAAAATCAATGGCACAATAGTATTGAAATAACTTGCAATCGTCCATTTGTTCTCGATGTTTTCGTCAATTGTAAAGTTTGCAAAAAAGTTAATAGTGTAGGGCGCGATGACGAAATAGCCAAAGAAAACACCAGTGAAGAAAAGCAATGAAACCCAAAAAATAACGCCTCTCGTATTTTTTAATTCTTTTGGTGTTAATGCAGGCTTTGTGAATTTCCAGAACTGCCAGAACACATAAGGAAATGCGAGAATAAAACCGCCAATTAAAATGATATTGAAATAAACATCAAACTGTCCTGCAACGGCAGTGCTTTGCATCATCACATTTATTTTTGTCATGCAAAGCTTTGTTCCAAGCCCAAGCTTTTGGCTCAGTTTACAGAGGTAGCCGTAGGTTGGGAAATCGCCATGAGTCGGCCCCATCAAAACCTTTTTCACAATAAATTTATTGTAGACAGCCATCACAATAGCTCCGATTGCAACAGCAACAGCCGACTTGAAAAGATGCCCCCTTAATGCATCCAAATGCTCAATAAAAGACATCTCTCCGCTTGAGCTGCCTTTTGCATTTCTTCCGAATAATTTCATGAAACGGGGTATTCTTAGTGTGAAAATATTTTGCAAATAAAAAGAAAACCTCGCAGAAATGAATCGCGAGGTTCAATACTCAGTTAAGAGTAAAACAAATTAATTATTAATGGATGAAGAACCTGATGATACTTTGTTCGATGTGCTGCTGTTAGTTGGACGGTCATCATTAATATGGTCTTCGATTTCTCTTTTTACGTTGTCTTTTGCGTCTTTGAATTCTCTGATGCCTCTTCCCAAGCCTCGCATCAATTCAGGAATTTTCTTGCCTCCGAATAATAAAAGCACAACCAATGCTATGAGCAAAATGTGCGGACCGCTGAATAAATCTCCCATGGCTACTTCGTTTTATGGTGGACTATAAAGGTAGAAACAAAATTCAATAACAAAAATACATTTAATAAGTTCAGCAGTTTCTGAAAAAGATTACATTCTCTTTTCCTTGATGCGTGCGTTCTTGCCGCTTCTTTCGCGCTGGAAATAAAGCTTTGCCCTGCGAACACGACCAACTTTGTGCAATTCGATGGACTCTATATTTGGAGAGAACAAAGGGAAAGTTCTTTCTACACCAACACCATCAGAAATTTTGCGAACTGTGAAAGTGGCAGTGGCACCAACACCCTGGCGCTTCAGCACATCACCTTTGAAACCCTGGATACGCTCTTTATTACCTTCAATGATTTTATAATTAACAGTGACATTATCACCTGCTTTGAATTTAGGAAATTCTTTTTTTCCTGTCAACTGTTCGTGTACAAATGCTATTGCCGAGTTCATGGCTTTATTTTTAGGACTGCAAAAGTAATATTGTGATGGGGATTTACCAAATTAAAGAACAAGAAATAAGATACAAGAATCAAGGAACAATGTACAAGAGGCAACGCTCAAGACCGAGAAGCACATTTTATCCTAAGGCTTGAATCTTGTCTCTTCCTTTTTTATCTGGCAACATTCACTGTTCTCTTTTCCCTGATAACTGTTACCTTGATTTGCCCGGGATAAGTCATCTCTGTCTGAATCTTTTGCGCAATCTCAAAACTTAACTTAGCGCTTGTATCATCAGTCACTTTATCGGCTTCTACAATCACGCGCAATTCACGACCAGCCTGAATTGCATAAGCTTTTTCAACACCGGGATAAGCCATTGCAAGATTTTCCAAATCTTTGATACGCTGCAGATATTGTTGCATAATTTCCCTTCTTGCGCCTGGTCTTGCGCCGCTGATAGCATCGCAAGCTTGCACAACCGGAGAAATCACATATTGCATTTCCACCTCATCATGGTGAGCGCCAATGGCATTCACAACAGCAGGGTTCTCGCCATATTTTTCAGCCAGCTTCATACCGAGCAAAGCATGACTCAACTCTGTCTCTTCATCAGGAACTTTTCCGATATCGTGCAATAAGCCAGCACGTTTTGCCAGTTTTACGTTCATGCCCAATTCTGCAGCCATCACGGCGCAAAGATTTGCCACTTCGCGGCTATGCATTAATAAATTCTGACCATAAGAAGAACGGAAACGCATCTTACCGACAATTCTAACCAATTCTTTATGCAAACCATGGATGCCTAACTCAATCACTGTTCTTTCACCTATTTCCATTACCTGCTCTTCAATCTGCTTTTTGGTTTTTTCAACAATTTCCTCGATACGAGCCGGGTGAATGCGACCATCTGCCACCAATCTTTGCAATGAAAGGCGGGCAATCTCACGGCGCAATGGGTCAAATGATGAAAGGACTATTGCTTCAGGAGTATCATCAACAATCAAGTCGACGCCCGTTGCAGCTTCTATCGCACGGATATTTCTACCTTCGCGACCGATTATCTGACCTTTAATTTCATCACTTTCCAGATTGAAAACAGTAATTGAATTTTCAATTGCCTGTTCAGCAGCGGTGCGTTGTATGCTTTGAATGATAATTTTTCTTGCTTCTTTATTAGCTTTTTGTTTGGCATCATCAATAATTTCCTGTTGAAGTGCCAGCGCTTGTGTCTGTGCTTCGTGCTTTAAGCTTTCGATGAGCTGAGTTTTGGCTTCTTCTGCTGTTAATGCAGCAATTTTTTCCAATCGGCGAATATGTTCTTCCTGATGCTTTTCAAGCTCAGTTCTCTTAATATTAACGACTTCAATCTGCCTGTTCAGGTTTTCTTTGATGGCATCGTTTTCCTTTGCTTGCTTATCGAGGTTTTCAAGCTTCTGATTAATGCTCTGCTCTTTCTGTTTCGTGCGGGTTTCTGAATCGCTCAGCTTTCTGGTTCTTTCTAAAATTTCTTTGTCGTGTTCTGCTTTAAGCTGTACGAATTTTTCTTTTGCTTCTAAAAGTTTTTCCTTTTTTAAATTTTCTGCGGTTGTCTGTGCGTCTGCAATCGTTTTCGAAGCCTGTTGTTGAGCGTCTTCGATTTGTTTTTTAGTATTCTTGGCAAATATCAGCTTGCCCGCCACAATGCCGACAACAAGCCCTATTACGCCAATGATGATATACATTGTATTGGAATCCATTAAATCTAAAGTTTAAAAAGTTTGGAATCATATTACTCTTCTCCAGCTCCATAATCGTATGGAAATGTGATAGCTGGCGAAGATACGGATTTTACCAAAAGGATTTTGAGCAAAAACGGGGAAACTATAGCACTTTATCCAACTGAAGTTCCATTTTAGAAAGCACTTCCAGCAAGGTTGCGTTAGAACTTGAGTTTTCTGAAGAAGGTGTTTGAGTGGCAAACCAGAGCAAAACCATGGCGATATAATCCTGCATATCCTTTCCAGCGAACTGGTTTTTGAATTCTAAAATTTTATCGTTGATGGTTTTTAAGGTCTTTCTTACATCCTGTTCGTCGGCAGGTTCAATCTTGATTCGATACGTCCGGTCTCCCAGGATAATATTTATTGGAATTAATTCTTGCATAATAGAAATACTTGTTTTAAATTTATCAACAGCTTTTCCACAGCCCTTGTCCCCTCTTTCTGAATCCCGTGAGACTTTCGAAGTTAAGACAGTTCAGGATTTTTTATAAATATAGTTTTCATAATTTTTTGCATAAAACAACTAAACCCGAAACATGTTATTAAAAATGAAGTCGCCGGTTTTTATTGACCGGTTGATGTTTGAGCTTGACCAACCACAAAAATGCTTGCTGAAAGCGGTGCTTAAAGATGAAAAAGGAAGTGTGTGCAGCGCACTCGAAACTGAAGCCGAAAAAAACCAGCTTGTCTTTATCTGGAATGGTCTTAACGATTTGCCTTATGGTGTTTACACACTTGAAGTATTCAGAGGAAATGACGAAACGAAAACGAAATTGGTGAAGCGTGTTTAAATTTTACTCATTGAGAAGCGTGATGCATTTGTCGATTTCTTTCACGTATTGATTGAGCCTTCTTTCGAGCGTTTTCTTTTCTTCAGCGTTCATTTCGCCTTTTGAAGATTTCAAAATTTCTACCTGTTGCCGCAATTGCTCTGCCTGCGCAGACTTTGTATTGTGATGATTTTTTTCTTCCAACATTTCCTGTCTCAATTTGCTGTTCTCTTTTTGCAAAAGCTGATGTTGCTGCACCAATTGTTGCAACTTATCCTGCAGGCGTTTTATCTGTTCTTCAATTTGAGGCATAATCGAATTTTTCTGTTCAGCAATATATTACAAAATCCGTACTGAAAATTTTATCAAGCTATCAATGTTAATAAATTATTACTTCCTTATCTCAGCATTTAAATCTTTTTCCAGAGCCTGCATCACTTTGCTCATCATACCATCCACTTCATTATCTGTCAGCGTTTTTTCATCATCCAAAAAAGTAAAACTGACAGCTAATGATTTTTTATTCGCTCCTAATTTCTCACTTTCGAAAATATCGAAGAGCTGTGTTTGCTGAAGTTTATCAAGCTTTATTTTCTGTACTGTTTTTTCAACCTGCTCAAACTGCAATGATTTGTCAACCACTATCGCAAGGTCGCGATGAACAGGAAGCTGTTTGGGCAATTCCCGGAATTCAATATTATTATTCGATGTGCTCAATAAAACATCCCAATTGAAATCAGCAAACAGAACAGGCTGTTTGATATCGAATAATTTTAAAGAAGATGGATTTACAATCCCGATTTCCAAAACATTTTTGTTGTTTATCTTTCCTGATAATGCTGCGCTCAATTTTTTGTTTTCAGAAGAATTGAATGAAATCTTTTCAGGAGAAATTTGCTGTGCAATTTTTTCGCAAACTCCTTTGATATAATAGAAATCTGCGCTTGATGATTTTCCTTTCCATGATTCTTCATCAATGTTTCCGGTGACATACAAGCACAAATGATTTGTCTCAAAATAATTGCCCACTCCATTTGTTTGATACGTTTTTCCGAACTCAAAAAACTTCAGGTTGCTTGTCTTGCGATTGAGATTATAAGCGATAGATTCCAATCCTGTTTCTAACAATGAAGGTCGCATCACATTCAGTTCTGCACTTAAATTATTAATCATTTTCACAGCACCTGATAATTCTTCCAGCGAATAATAGGCGCTGTTGGTAATCGAGTTGGTAAATATTTCATGGAAGCCTAAGCCGACTAAATAGTTCGCAATTTTTTCTTTGTAAGACGAAAAAGAAAAATCAGTTTCGACAGAAGGCGAAATGGTAATCGCAGAAGGGATTTGAATATTATCCAATCCATCAATGCGCATAATTTCTTCCACAACGTCTGCCGGAAGAGAAATATCAGGTTTGTGCGAAGGAGCGGCAACATGAATATCATCCAAGCCTTCTTTCACAATCTCAAAACCCAGGCTTAATAAAATATTTTTAACAGCATCAGCGTGATAATTTTTACCGCTCAACTTTTTCAGGTAATGAAATTTGAGCGCAACTGTGGTTTTGCTTTTTGGCTGCGGATATACATCAACGATGTCAGAAGCAATTTCTCCATTAGCTAATTCTTTGATTAACGAAGCTGCCCTTTTTAGTGCGTTCACTGTGTTCGAAATATCCATTCCTTTTTCGAAATGTGTCGCAGCATCTGTGCGCAATCCATGCCTGAAAGAAGTTTTGCGGACATCAATCGGATTGAACCAGGCGCTTTCCAGAAAAATATTTTTAGTGGTTGATTTCACGCCGCTTTTAAATCCGCCAAAAACGCCAGCGATACACATCGGTTCTTCTGCATTGCAAATCATCAAATCTTCTTTGCTCAGTTTTCTCTTTTTTTCATCCAGTGTAATAAATTTTGTTCCTTCAGGAAGATTTTTTACGATGATTTTATTTCCTTTGATTTCATCAGCATCAAAAGCATGCAATGGCTGACCGGTTTCGTGCAGCACAAAATTGGTGATGTCAACAATATTATTAATCGGGCGAACGCCGATGACTTTTAATTTGTCCTGCATCCATTTTGGTGATTCTTTGATTACAATTCCAGTAATACTGATTCCGGAATATCGCTGGCAAGCTTCTTTATTTTCAATGCTAACGGAAATGGACAACCGCTGATTATCAATTTTGAAATTAGGTGTTGAAGGAATTCTTGCTTTATAATCTTTGTTCTGGTGATGAGAAAGAAAAGCGCATACATCTCTTGCAACGCCGAAATGGCTCATTGCATCCATGTGGTTCGGCGTCAAGCCGATTTCAATAATATAATCTTCATAAGGCTTGAAATAATCTGAAGCCAATGTGCCGACTTTGATATTATCCGGGAGGACCAAAATGCCTGCATGACTTTCCCCCAAACCAATTTCATCTTCAGCGCATATCATTCCATGGCTTTCAAGGCCACGAATGGATGCAACTTTCATGGTAATCGGCTCTTCTTTCAATGGAAAAATTTTTGTGCCGACCGTTGCGACAATCACTTTTTGTCCGGCTGCTACATTCGGCGCTCCACAAACAATTTGCAATGGCTCGCCTTTTCCAACATTTACTTTTGTGAGCTTTAATTTATCTGCATTCGGATGTTTCTCGCATTCTAATACTTCTCCAATTACCAAACCATTTAATCCGCCCTTTACGGATTCATATTTTTCAATGCTTTCCACTTCAAGCCCAATCGACGTCAGGATTTTTGACAAACGCTCAGGCTCAATTTTTACAGGCAGATATTCATTAAGCCAATTGTAACTAATCGTCATTCTACAGATACTTTATTTGAGCGGCAAAGATAGTTTTTTATGATAGAGTTCAAGCTGCGGCGCAAAGGCGCACAGAAAGCAGGATTTTCTTCGCGCCATCGCGTCGTTGCGAGATTCTTTCGCTAAATAAAAGTTAAATGGGCTTTGAAGATTGTACTCATTAACAATTGTCAAGTCTGATTATTGATTATTCAACTTTAAAAAGCGACGTATGAAAAATTTTACACTCTTTGGTTTAATCTTTATAGCAATACAAGCTTCGTCTTGCGCTACTTACAGTCAGGCGTATTCTGACCAGAATTATCAGGATCATTCATATCAGGATGACCAGGATATTTCTTATCAAACATTTTATGATGACCTAAGCCCTTATGGGCAATGGATTAACAACCCCCAATATGGTTATGTGTGGTCGCCTTCAGTTGGTGATGATTTCAAACCTTATGCAACGAATGGTCATTGGGTTTATACAGATTTAGGCTGGACCTGGGTTTCAGGCTATGACTGGGGTTGGGCAACTTTCCACTATGGTCGTTGGTTTTATGATGATGACTACGGGTGGTTGTGGCAGCCTGGTTACGAATGGGCGCCTGCATGGGTTAGCTGGAGAAGCAGCAATGATTATTATGGCTGGGCTCCGTTAGCGCCTTCTATCGGGTTTAGTATTTCGATTGGTTCATATAATCCTCCTGCAAACTATTGGTGCTTTGCCCCTCACGAATATGTAACGAGACCGAACATCTACAATTATTGTGTGAGCGAAAACAGGAACACGACGATTATTAATAACACAACTATCATTAATAATACTGTTGTCAATAATTATAACACTCGTAGCAGCAACCGGTTTTTTGCTGCCGGTCCAAGAGCGGAAGAAGTTGGACAATTCACACATAATTCAATTCGCCCAGTTGTGATTAGAAATAATAATCGCGCAGGTGCCGCACAGGTAAATAATAATGAGCTGCGCATTTTCCGTCCGAGAGTAAATGCGAACATCACAGCAAATAATTCACAAAGATATGCTCCGCCACGTGTTGAGCCTTCAAGAGAGAATAACAATCCAATTAATAACAGACCAAATCCGGTTTTTAATAACAATGAAAGACAACAATTCAATAATGCAAATAATAACGCACCTGCAAACAGACCGGACAACAGACAATCTTTTTTCAACAGAAGGAGTGATGTTCCTGTAAATAATCAACCTGCGTCGGTTGCAAATAACAGAACTAATGTTTTCAACAATGATAACAGAAGTTTTCAAAGACCAGTACAGCAAGCGCAACAGCAACCAACTGTGAACAATCAAAGACAGGCTGTCGAGATGCCTTTCTTCAGGAATAATGGAACTAACGGTAATGGACGTGTGCAAATACCGGCTCCACAACAAAGAACCATGAATATGCAGCCGCAAACGCAAAGCAGGACTTTCCAACGAGCTCAAAATAATACCCCTTCTGAAAACCGGAGAAGCTTCGATAGGAGACCGAGATAAAGATGAGCGATGTAACTTCTCAACATGAAACACGTTCTTTATTGAACGTGTTTCTTTTAGCTTCTAAACTTTGGTTGAGAAATATTCACTAATTAATAAAAGGTTCTTGGGTAAAATAATGATGTCTTTTTCTTGCACGATTTGTGCATATTAAATAATCTACTTTTGTATAAACTTAAAATTAAGATATGAAAAGCACCTTATGTATGCTGGCGGTAGTTGCCATTGTATTTAGTTCGTGTGGACCGACTTATGTAACGGTTCATGACAATCCTCCTCCGCCACCACCTCCACAACAGGAGCCAATTGAACAAGAAGTTTCTTATCAAACATTTTATGATGATTTGAGCCCTTATGGTGAGTGGGTTGACTATCCGGGATATGGATATGTATGGTCACCAGCTAATGTTGGTTATGATTTTAAGCCTTATGCAACAAACGGTCATTGGGTTTATAGCGACGATGGCTGGGTTTGGGCATCAGATTATAATTGGGGGTGGGCTACTTTCCATTACGGCCGCTGGTTTTTTGATAATTCTTACGGTTGGATGTGGGTGCCAGGATACGAGTGGGCGCCAGCCTGGGTGAGCTGGAGGCAAAGCAATGATTATTATGGATGGGCGCCTTTGAGCCCGGGCATTAATGTTGGTGTTTCTATGGGTTCATACAATCCACCAAACAATTATTGGTGCTTCGTACCTCATCAATATATATCAAGCCCGAGAGTTAATAATTACTATGTGAATGAAACAAGAAATGTGACGATTATTAACAACACGACAATTATCAATAATAATGTTGTCGTCAATAATAATTATGACGTGAATAACAATAATCGTGGCGGTGGAAGAAGAAATAATTTTTATGCCCCAGGGCCTGACCCAAATGATGTTTCAAGAGCGACCGGAACTGCGCTACGACCTGTTGCCATCACCAACAGCAACAGGCCAGGACAGCAGTTTGATAATAACAGGCTGACATTATTCAGGCCAAGAGTAAATAATCCTAATAACACAAATGCAGCTAATAATTCGAACCCAAGCAACAATAATAACCAGCAACAAAGAATGGCACCGGCGAGAGTGCAATCTTTGCGTAACCTGAGACCGATTGCGAATAACAATCCGTCAAACTCTCAGAACAACAATACAGAGCCGCCAAGAAATAATGAGCGCCCTAATAACAACAGCCCTTATACGAGACAGGATAATAATAATCCAACGAATGGCACGCCTGCAAATAACAACACGCAAAATAACAGGCCGAACAATAATAACCTGAACACGAACCAACCTTCTAACGGTAACGGACAGCCGAATAATAATCAGCCTGATGACAACCAGCGCTTCAGGCAGATTAACAGGACTCCGGCAAACACGAATCCCGGTGTTACGCCAAGCAATAATCAACCACCAACTAATAACGGGCAGCCTACTAACAGTCAACCGAATAATAATCGCCAGCCTGACAGACCTGTGAACCAACAGCCGACAAATACCAATCCGGGAAATGCGAACCAACCGGCTAACAGTAATGGACAACCGAATAATGCAAATCCCAACAATAGCAGGCAATTTAACAGGAACAATAATCAGCAGCCGGGAAATAATCAGCCTAATTCTCCTGCCAATAATAACCCAAATAGCAATCAGCAAAGGAGCAACCAAAACCAGCCCAATAGCGGGTTTGGCAGGAACAGGCAGGTTCAGCAGCCCAATCAAAATCAACCGAAGCCTCAACAGAATCAGCAATTAAGACAAAGTTTTAATAAGCCTCCGGCAAATAAAGATTCGAAGCCAAAAGACAAGCCAAAAGATGGCGGAAATCAACAATAACAGGCATTTCAACATATGTTAAAAAAACATCATTCACTTGTAGCCCACTAAAACAGTGGGCTACAAGCATTTTACGCCAATCTTATTTTGTTGCTAAAACCCGCAAACTCCATTCTGGTAGTAATTCAACCTGACAAAATTTTAAAGGATAATTCTTTTCGCACATCAGTTGGATATTTTTGGCTGTTAACTCGGTGAAAATTTTTTTAAATTGTGGGTAACATAAAGGTCAGTGTGCATAAACAAAATTTTAGTGTGAATTGTAATGTGAGTTGAGGGTGGATAAAAATTAAAAAGAAAAAATTTCAAGAAAAAAGAAATACGATTTTATATTCGCCGTCCTGACTCAAAGGGATAACATTCGATTCATCAAACGGTAATAATTTCTTAACACAAGATGGCATGCTGACCCAATGAGCCTGGTTAATGATTTAGCCAAGCGGCTTCTTCATCACCCGAATCCAACACCCTCGAAAAACTAATTCCTAAACCCACAGGAAAAATATTTTTTAATCATTTTCGGGATTACTAACCCAATATGGACATCACTAATCTGAATAAAGATCGTAAACTAAGGCGCGCCCCATCCATCGACACCAGCACGATGGTTTACGGAAAAGTGCCGCCACAGGCAAGAGATATAGAAGAAGCAGTGCTCGGCGCCATCATGCTGGAGAAAAGTGCTTTTGATACAGTTGTTGAAATCCTGAAGCCCGAATGCTTTTATGTAGATAGCAACCAGAAGATTTACCGTGCAATGCTTTCGCTCGCGCAGAAAAGCCAGCCCATCGATATTTTAACCGTGGTAGAAGAACTGCGTTTTCGTGAAGAGCTGGAATTTGTGGGTGGCCCTTATTATGTCACCAAACTCACCAATGCTGTTGTTTCTGCTGCTAATATTGAAGCGCATTCAAGGATTATCATGCAGAAGTTTATCCAGCGCGAATTGATAAGAATCAGTGGAGAGATTATTGGCGATGCTTATGAAGACAGCACTGATGTGTTCGATTTGCTGGATGACGCAGAAAGTAAATTGTTTGAGATTACAAATAA
>DATGIX010000094.1:0-2717 GCA_035295505.1 Puia sp.
CCAATTACTCTTGACAATGTATTGATTATTTACATTTTTGATCGACTGGTTCACTTCCTGCTGGTTCAACACATACACACCAATGATCATCGAAAATGTAATGCCGATAGCGAGGCAAAAAACATTGATCGCAGAAAATAATTTATGCCTCGTTAAATGGCGAAAAGCGATAGTGAGATAATTCTTTAGCATTGCAAAATATTTATGAATTACGATTTCTTTAATTCAGCTATTAGCTATGAGCTTCGAGATTGTTACTTATGCAATATCAATTCTAAATTCAATAGTTTGAACTATGATTGAAATGATTTTTTGAAAACTATGATTCTAATAAACTCCATCACACCAATTACCAATTCCTAATTTCTCTTCTGTCGACTGACTACCGACGACTGTCGACTATCACTACTCACTACGCAAACTCTTAACAGGGTTTGCTACTGCCGCTTTGATCGATTGAAAACTTATTGTGGCCAATGCGATTAATACAGCAATAAATCCGGCAAGTGCAAATACCCACCAGCTTATAGTTGTACGATATGCGAAATCCTGCAACCACTTATTCATTGCCCACCACGCAACAGGTGATGCTATAACAATCGAGATCAAAACGAGAACAATAAAATCTTTCGACAACAGTGCAGTAATATTTCCCACGTTCGCACCAAGTATTTTTCTTATGCCGATTTCTTTTATACGTTGCCTTGCCATAAATGCGGCCAATCCAAATAATCCAAGGCAAGCTATCAATACAGCAATACATGCAGATGCTACAAATACATTTCCCAATTTCTGATCATTGTTATATTGAAGATTATATTTTTCATCTGCAAAAAAATAATCAAACGGATTGCCAGGAAAAAACCCTGTGTATAGTTCTTTGATCGTTGCAATTTTCGATTGCATATTTCTTGTATCTGTTTGTACTGTATAATATCCACTTGATCTTGAAGCAAGATATATCGTAGGTTTTATGGGCTCGCGAAAAGAGAGATGATGATAATCTTTCACTACACCAATAATCTCATAAGGTTTCTCCCAAAATATTTTCTGTCCAACAAGATTTTCTTTTATATCAAATCCAAGTTCCTTCGCTGCTTTTTCATTAATAATCACTTTCTGCACTTTGTTCCAGCTTTGTTCTACATCTTGTTTATTAAATGTTGCGCCTTGGACAAACTGAATTCCATAAGTATCAAAAAAATTATCATCACTGATAAACATCGAATATGATTTTCGTTCATCACCTTTTTGCGGGCTGACTAATTTGGTGATATTTTCAGTAGAGAAATTGTATCCAACTCCCGGCACATTGTTACTCGCTGCATATTTTTTCACAAAAGGAAGCTGCGCCAATGCATTTTTAAAAGACACATTTTTCTCTGATTGATTTTTAATGGTAACTGTCGGGCCTTGTATCACTAACAATTGATCCAGGTTCATTCCCAGCTTTTCTGTTTGCATAAAGCGCAATTGCTTAAACAATATCACCGTTGCAATGATGAACGCAATAGAAATAGTGAATTGAAAAACCACCAGCGCTTTACGCAAAGAAAAACCATGAATTTTAAC
Source organism: Puia sp. (assembly GCA_035295505.1). Classification (GTDB taxonomy): domain Bacteria; phylum Bacteroidota; class Bacteroidia; order Chitinophagales; family Chitinophagaceae; genus Puia. Next base: position 1,573 of record DATGIX010000094.1, read on the forward strand.
CTGTATCTTTCCACGCAAAATGCTTACCGGTTTAAAAGATGTGAGTGAAAATGCTACAAAACTTCCCGACAATAATGAACCAATAATAATGAGCATCGTACTTGCAATCCAGAACCAGCCATTACTTAATACAGAAAGCGATAATTCTTTCCCGGTAAAAGTATTGAACAAATCCTGAAAAATATTTACCAGCACAATGGCAATGATTGTTGCAGATGCAGTAAGCATAAATGTTTCAGTAAGATATTGCAAAACCAACTGAATGCGGTTTGCACCAAGCACTTTCCGCACACCAACTTCTTTTGCACGGTTTAGCGCCTGCGCAGTAGAAAGATTAATATAATTCACCCATGCAATTAATAAGATCAAAACCGCGATGGATAAAAAAACAGTGACCAACAACAAGCTGCCATACGTTTGCAAAGGATAATCAAAATGTGGCGCGATATGTAATTCAGAAAAGGGTTGCAATAACACCCGGTCGTTTTTCATTTGCACATTCGACGCACGGATAAAAGAAGTCAATTGGTTATTTACATCTGGGGCGTCAGCTCCTTTTTTTAATTGAAAGTAAATATTTGCAAAGCCAGCCTGTAATGAATTTGGATCAGCCCAATCATTGCCATCACGGTTAGCCGCAGTTTCCAGCGTTTGAAACGAAAGCAGCACATCTGCTTTTATATCAGAAGCTGCCGGCAGCTTATACACAGACCTGATCACATAAACTTCATTGCCAAATTGATTACTCACTTTAATTTCTTTTCCGATAACATCCGTAGTGCCGAATATTTTTTTACTCATCGTTTCAGAAAATGCCAGTGTTTTCGGGTCAGATAAAGAATTGCTTCCCGATATAACCGGAAAAGAAAATACATTTAAAAAATTTCCATCAACATAAATAATATTGTCTTCACGAAAAGTTTTATTCTCACCTGCATTTGCTCCTTCATAGCTCAACACACCTGAAGCAATTCCATCTGCAACGCGAACATAATTTTCAATCGCTGGTATTTGTCTTTTTGCAGTTGGTGCAAAACCCGGAGGCAAATAATAATCTGTATTACCTTCTTTGTATTGCACATTCATGCGGTATAATTGCGCATAATTTTTATTGAAGCGGTTAAAGCCCCACTCAAATGCTACAT
>DATGIX010000095.1:0-30311 GCA_035295505.1 Puia sp.
CATCAGTGCCATTTGCAACATATACGTTGACACAAGCGCTTGCTGTTGGAAGTGTGACAAGCGAAAATATTACGTTGGCATTGCCTTCATCTGCCTGCAGTTTGGGAGATATGGTGACAATAAAAGTGCAGCAGGTTACGAGCGCAGGAGCAGCTCAGTGCGTTTGCTCTCCGTCTTCTTATGCGATGGTTGAGGTGTTGCCCGTGCAGCTCAGCAATTTTATGGCAACTGTTTCCGGTTGTAGGGCGATTGTGAACTGGCAGGCAGAAGATGATAAAAATATCAGCCATTATGAATTGCAGTTTAGTGCTGATGGTTCTGATTATAGCCCTGCTGCAATTATTATGAGCAACAATGATGAAGGAACAAGCAAATACAGTTATCCAGTGAACCAGCCGAGTGCCATGGGTTATTATAGATTGAAAATTTTTGATAACAGCGGCAGATATGCAATCAGCAATATTATTATGGTGCATACACAATGCGATAATAAAGCAATCACATTATATCCAAACCCGACGAGAGACTGGTTCACTGTTTCCGGTCTGCAATCAGGCGATTTGATAAAATTGTACAGCACAGCCGGACAGTTGCTGATTGAAAAAACAGCTTCTAATAATAAAGAACAAATAGATTTGAGCAGTTATCCAATGGGCGTTTATAATGTGATAGTGATCAGCAAGAACTCGCCATTGTTCTCATCTAAAGTGCAGAAGAATGATTAGATAACTGATGTGCAAATATATTTTTATTCTGAAAGGAAGAGATGTCAATCTTTTCCTTTCTTTTTTTGAAAGAAATATTTTTTTCGCTTATTCATAAACGTTATTTTTTTTAAGAATCATAATGAATGAAATCAATCGTTTGTGCACTTCAATCGTTTGCGTGATATTTTTTGTGTGGACAGCTTTCTGCTAAAAAAAATGTCATTTTAGTTGGGATATTTTTTAATTCACCAAACTAATATGCAATGATTAAAGCAGCTAACCTTTCCTATTTGATCATATTCTTTTGTATGATCAATACTATTGTGTTCGCCCAAAACAAGCAAATCATCGGATCTGTTAAGGACAGTTCGGGTAATGCTCTAAGCGGTGTATCAGTATCTGTTAAAGGCACTAAAATTGTAACAGCCACCGATGCTTCAGGAATGTTTAAAGTCAGTGTTCCTTCTTCAAAAGATGTTCTGGTATTCAGTTCTGTAGGTTTTGAGAAAAAGGAATTAACGCTTGGCAATGAAAACAACCTGCTCGTTTCATTAAAAAACACATCGGCTAATCTCAACGAAGTCGTAGTAACTGCCATGGGCATAAAACGTCAGGCACGATCGCTGGGCTACGCAGTGAGCACCGTGAGCGCAAAAGATATTACACAAACCGGAAACACAAATTTTGCATCTGCACTATATGGCAAAGCCGCAGGAGTGAAAATTAACACAGCTCCTGGTGGTGCCACAAGTGCTGTTAATGTTCAGATTAGAGGCGTTTCTTCTATAAACGGAAATACGCAGCCGTTGTATGTTGTGGATGGTATACCCATAAGGTTGTACAATACTATTTATGGAGGATCTGATAACAGCGCAAACAACGGCGGCTATTGGGCTAATCAAAGAATCCAGGGGAATGGAGTGCTGGATATTAATCCTGAAGATATTGAAAGCCTGACCGTATTAAAAGGTGCCAGTGCGTCTGCTTTGTATGGATCGGAAGCAGTGAATGGAGTAGTAGTAATAACAACAAAAAAAGGTTCTAAAGGCAGGGGACTGGGGGTCGATTTTAACTATGTAATAAATCAGGAAAAGCTTGCTTCGAGCCCTGATTATCAAAACGAATACGGACCAGGTTATGATAAGATAACAAATTTGGGCTATCAGAACTCCAACACCTCAAAACAAGATGCTTTGAACGGATGGATTATAGACGATGACGGATCTGTTCATCCGAGATATAGAGACTATGGACAGTTTGGACCAAAATTTGATGGCAGAACAATTAGATATTGGGATGGAACAATGCGCCCTTATGTTGCTCAGCCAAACAATTACAAAGATTTTTTTCAGACCGGATATAATTCGAATGCAAACATTGCGATATCAAATGCAAGCGACAAAGGTTCTTATCGTTTTTCTTACACACGAATGGACTATGTCGGTATTCAAAGAGGCGGCAAATTATCAAAGAACAATTTCAATCTTAATGCCACTTTGAAACTTAATGATAGGGTAAGCCTTGATATAGTTTCGACTTACAATAATAATTTCACTCACAACAGGCCTACTTTGATGAGCCGTATTTTTGCTGCCTATGATGGTTTCTTCAGCAGGATGGATGATATGAATACGATCTTAAAAAAGTACCAGACATCTCAAGGCTATCAGTGGGTAGCTTATAACCAACCATATAATGATGCAGAAAAACTATATTATAATTATCGGCCTGCCGAGCTCTTGAATTTTTTGTGGAATAATCTTAGGAACAGCTATAATGAAAATCAGAATAGATTTATAAATAGTGTTACACTGAATGTAGGCATTTTAAATAACTTAAAATTTCGTGGCAGAATCGGCGGTGATTTTACGAGCTTAAATACAGAGACTAAAAATTATAGTCAATATCCTTCTTCATTTGGTTATTCCGGGAGTTATCAAGTGTCAAAAACAACGTATAATATTTTCTATGGAGATGCATTGTTGACATATAATAATAAAATCACGAAGGATTTGAATTACACTTTAACAGGTGGTATAACATCCAGAACGCAAAAATTTGCAACCAATAATATCTATACCAATGGAGGGTTAGTACTGGAGAACTTTTTTAGCATTAGCAACACAAACTTAACAGCTGGTGGTGGAGCATCTAGAGGGGAGGATTTTTACATCGCAGAATTTGGTACACTTGGGCTTAATTACAAAAACTTTCTGTATGTAGAAGGAACAGCCCGTCAGGAGGCTACGTCAACATTGCCTCCAAAATCAAACAAATATTTCTACCCTTCAATCAATAGCGGCTTCATTTTTTCTGATGTGCTCAAACTGCCTGAGTTTATAAACTATGGAAAGTTGCGTGCATCTTATGGAATTACAGGAAATCATCCCGATGTATACGCCTCTAATGTAGCATATTCATTAGGAGCCGGACAGTATTATTATGGCACAGCCCAAAATCAAACTGTTTTAAGCAATAATCCATTTGGTAACGATAATCTTGTTTCTGAAAAAAAGAAAGAATTCGAATTTGGGTTAGAAGCAAGATTATTTAATAACAAAATAGGCATTGATGTAAGCTATTATAATAATAAAACTGTAAATCAAATATTGAATTTATCTGTTCCAACCTCGACGGGTGCTTATTCACAAATTACAAATATCGGAGACCTCACTAATCACGGCATCGAAGCCGCGCTGAATGCAACACCAATAAGTACCCAAACAATCAGATGGGATACCAGATTGAACCTTGCTATTAATAGGAACAGGTTAGACAAATTAATGCCGGGCCAGGATCATCTCGATGCATCTAATCAGGATGGGGGCTACCTGATAATAAGATCATATGTAGGCGATGCGTTAGGAAATATATATGTTCATCCTGTTCAAACAGATGCTAAGGGAAATAAAATTGTAGGTGGCGACGGTCTTTACGCAGTAGATGTGAACAGCTATGCAAAAGCTGGAAACATCATGCCCAAAGTGGTGGGTGGTTTTTCCAATACAATTACTTACAAAGATTTCTCTCTTGATTTTTTGATCGATTACAGATTTGGCGGACAATTAGTATCAATACCCCATTATTATATGTATGGCGCAGGAATGTTCAAGAGCACTCTTCAATACAGAGATGCTGCTCATGGTGGATTATCATATGATGTTGATGCGAACAACAATCTGGTTCAGTCAAGCACCGGAGCGTTTCATGATGGAGTGATATTAAAAGGTGTAACAAGCAGTGGTGCAACAAATACCAAGCTAGTTGATGCCGGTTTTTATTATATGAACTCTTTCAATTGGGAAACGAACACTACTTATCAAAGTGCAGTTTTTGACAACAGCTTCATTAAGCTCCGTGAAGTAGCCATAAGCTACAAGCTTCCAAAAAGCATCTCAAACAGACTTCATGTTCAAGGCTTGCAGGTTTCATTGATAGGAAGGAATCTGTTCTATATATGGAAAACAATTCCTGATCTTGACCCGGAAGTTGCAGTAGGTTCTTCATGGGTAAGCCAAGGTATTGACGGCGGATCAACAGGGCCAACAAGAAGCTTAGGTGCTTCACTACGTGTGCGTTTTTGATAGTCTATTATTTTACAAACTGTAATATTTATATATGAAAAAAAATATTTTTTATTTGGCTGTTTTTTGTTCTTCACTTTTAATCATTAACTCTTGCAAAAAGAAACTCTCTGATGATTATCTGAATCCGGAAAGCACAACAACAGCGTCAGTTGATAAGCTATTCACCACCATGCTCACAAATCCCAGGATACATCCGACCTATTATGATTACGCAACTTTTGTAACAGGCGTTACTGCAAAATATTCTCAGATGATTGGTATTGTTACAGATAGGCAGATGTACGTGCCTTCGCCAAGTTATAGTGGTAGCAGATGGTCTGATTATTATGCCGGTGGGATTGTAAATCAATATTTCGAAATGCTTAAGAACTATAATAAAATCCCTGAAAGCCAACAAGGAGATCATTATATTTTTATGCAGCTCGCAAAAATAATTTATTACGATCAGACAGCGCAGATTATTGATTTGTGGGGGGATATTCCATTTTCAGAAGCAGGCTCGCTCGATGCATCTAATACGCTGGTTTATCCAAAATATGAAGATGCTGCATCAATATATGATACGCTCATCAATGGCTTGAAAGACCTGAACAATTATTTGTCAAGCGCTACTTTGTCAAGTGCAGCTCAGAACAGTTTGAAGCTGCAGGATATTTTATTAAATGGCGATTTGAATGCCTGGAGGCTCTATGTGAATTCACTTCGCCTGAGATTATTGATGCGGATTTCAAACGTGAACGAAACATTTGCAAAGACTGAGATTACTGCGATGCTGAATGACCCGGCAACATTTCCAGTGGTAGATGATAATTCAAAAAATATTTTATTAAGAATGAAGCCGTCCACTTTTATCAGTGATATACATAACGGTCTGGCAGATGGTGCAAGCTCAAGCGGACCTTATGCGCCTTCTTATTTATTAGATACTGTCATGGTAGGCAATAACGATCCGCGAACAGATGTTTTTTGGGACAAAGGCTCTGCTAACAGCAACTATCAGGGGCTTTCTCCTTTTACTTCATCATCAGATCAGTCAACTGAAATACAACAAGGAAAAATATCGACTTTTGATTCAGCTACATTTATGTATAACTATAATGTGCCAGGAGTGCTATTTACAGCGGCTGAAACAAGTTTTTTAAGGGCTGAAGCATACGAAAGATGGGGGTTGGGGGATGCACAGACAGAATATGAAAATGGAATTAAGCAGTCTATTGCTTTTTATTATTCTATTAATCAATCAAGTGTTTTATCGTCAGGAAGCTGGAATTCTCTCGCAACGCCAAATTCAGCATCTATTATGGCATATATTTCTGGAAGTAATATTGCATATTCAGGCACGCAAGATCAGAAGTTGTCAAAAATCGCAACCCAAAAATGGATTAACTTTTTTGTTTTGCAAGCAGGCCAGGCATGGGCAGAAATGCGGAGAACAAAATATCCGAAACTAAATTTTGCGGAAGATGCTGCTTATCCTACTGCAATGCTCCCACCTTCAAGGCTTTTATATCCTGAAGAAGAATCAGTTTATAATACAGCTAATTATAATGCAGTTAAATCAAAAGATACAAGGGATACCAAAATATTCTGGGATGTGAAATAATTAATGTGGCGGTTTTTTCTTTTCAAATGCCTGAGCATTGCTCAGGCATTTTTATTTTGCGACTAATGAAAAAATGAACTAATTTAAACAAATGCAACAAAAGTTTTTTGAAATTGATAGTAACATTCTGCTCTCGGCTTGCGCAGGCTAAGCTTGTGCCTAATTTCATAACATACATGAACAACCGAAAAAAACATTTAGCCATTATTTATTCAAGCACAAGCGGACGCTTGCACCTGGTTCGTGAGTAATTATAAGCTTGCGCCACTTAGGGGTAGCAGGCTTGTGTGCGCATGCTAAGCTTGTGCCTAATTTCATAACATATATTGAACAACCGAAAAATCATTTGACCATTAATCCCGGCACAAGCGGACGCTTGCGCCGGGTTAAGGGAAACCATTTGCTAATTAGGCAAATTAGAGCGCCCTTTGAACGGGTTATATTGAGCTAATTTAATTTCTTGCCTTCTTTTACATATATGAAAGTCTCAGTTAAATCTGTCTTCGTATATTTCGAAATATACACTGCACGAATTTGAATCGGATCTCCAACAATTACATTAATACGGCTATCTATTATACTTTCGAACTCTCCAAATTCCTCATGATTTTTTTTCATCGCATTAAGAATGTCTACTTTGTTCATTGATTCTTGGAATGCCAAAGTAGAATTGGCGTAAATCGCTTCATAATCCACCTTACTAAATAACAGATGAAAATTAGCAATTGCTTGTTCAGCTCATCTCTTGTCCTCCTCTATATAGCCAGGTTTAATATTTGTTGAACACCCTTCAATTATAAATGAAGCCAACAATGATATGATTATCGTAGTTATAAGAATTATTCTTTGTCCTAAAAACCCCATAAAATAAATCCTTTAAGTTTAATTGCGCTTTCAGTAAATTTTGAAATAACATTGTCCATTGTTATGAAGCACGGTTTTTGAAATACTGGGTATAGATAAAAATTGTCGTTAATAATAAAACGATCATTAATCCTATTATTCTAATAACTTTAAGACTCGGTAATTTCATTTGGTTTTTATGAAACCAGGAATAGAATTTTATCACGCTCTCAGGGATTATTACAAGCCAAAGCCCAAGACCCATGAATATTAAATAGCCTATAACATTATCATTTTTCATATGCTTTTTTTGAATTAAAAAGATTTTTTTGACTAAGGATGATTACCAATTAACTCCTTCCACTTGATATGTAAACATCGATGGGGTATAATTATAACTCCCACCAAATTGAGGGGTATAAAACCCAAATCCTGTAGCCGTGGTCGTGCCATTTGCTCCTGGAGACCATGATTCCGCCCCTCCTAATATGAACCCTCCCCCAACATTAAACCCATTGCCAGTTAAAAAACTATTTAATTGTGCCTCGCTCGGTTTTGTTGATTGGTTTAACCAGTTTGCTGTCAAACTGAAGGAAGCTTCTGTAGCAGATTTACCAACTTCAACTCCTATAGGGCTAAAATAGAAATTGCCATACCTATCTAAAGTAACAGTCCCGTTCCAACCCACTAAATCTAATGTAAGTGGATTCGGTACGCCAACAGAAGCATTAAAAGAAATATAATCAGGCAAACGTAACCAATCAAATAATGATCCTCCCCCATCTGATTGCTCGTCCTCTCCCCCGAAATCCTTCCCAACAGTCGTAGTTGTGCCAACAAAAGTATAGTTCTCGCCAACCGTGTAGCTGCTAAGGCCATGGTATTCGTCTGTAACAAATATGCCCGATCTGGATGCGTTCGTATAATTGTATCCGGTTGCCCCTTCGACCACGCCATCTGCTGCCTGTGATGAAAAGTTTACTATGTTCCCATCTGGCACACTGTTATAAAGGTTAAACATAGTATTCACAAACTCTGAATGCGCCTGCTGTTGTTGTGCTTGCACATAGTCCTGTGATGCCTGTTGCTGCATGGTGTTCATCATCTCTGCATCTGACTGATCGATGGATTGCGCCAACGAACCATAATACTGGTTTTGCATTTGCTGTAATTGGTCTGGTGTTGGTGGCCTGTCATCTCGTGGGCTCAGGCCGGAAGGATCACCAAAACTAATTGGGTTATTAAAGGCATAAGAATATGTGCTAAAAGAACTGAACCTGCCAGCAAGCGCATCTATCTGCCCGAACCTGCCTGTCTGTGGGTCGTACATGCGGTGAACTGCATCATAAAGCTCCAGCCCTGTGCCATCTGAAAATTCCTTGCTCTGCAATTCATTGCCGCCATTGTACCTGTACTTGTTCTCGCTATAATTTGTCTTGATTGCCTTGTCTGATATGCCCTGCATGGCAAGTCCGAACGGGTAATAAGCATTCTCTTCGAGAAGTGGCCCTTGCTTGTGAGATACAGAAAGATTGTCAAAGAACACATCCCAGCCCTGCGTTTCATTGCTTACCCAAATATACAAATACCCATTCTTATTCACATTCAGCGTAGAGCCGGGGGCAACCGTATTTAAAGTACTTGCAGGATAGGTTGCGCTTGCTGCAGGTATCGCACCACTTAATGAACTGACATAGTTGAACTGGTCATCCAAAAATATCCAGTTAAGATATGCTTTTGGATATGATGTGCCTGTGTTAGGATCATTATTCGTTATGAAGCTATTGAGGCCTGTGTACACTGTGCTTGTTGATTGCGTCAAATTCCCCACAGTTCCATGTGCGCCGCCTGTTGATGTAACTAACCCATTTGCTAACGAATTCAAAATATCGCTGAATGATGTAGTTTGCGCCGAGTTTGTGCCTGACTTGTAAAAATTCTTCACAGCCATTTGTATATTATCGCCGCTCATTACTTTCAATAGTAAAGAGGGGCCGCTTTTTTGCCCACTACCATTTAATCTTGCTACAGAATCATTCGGTGTTGTTGTATTGTCTGTTGGGTAGCCACTGATGAGGTTTCTGTTGTAACAAGATGCTGCAATATTTGCGAACAGTTGCGATTCAGTTGTACGGTATGCAGCTTCCATTGAAGCGAGATAATTCGCAGTATCTCTTTGTTGCGTAAGAACCATTCTTGTATTTCCTAAATGGTCTTTTTCAAAAAAGTCGTATTCAAATTTATATGCTGTAGTTCCTGTATTGTATTTATGATAAGCCCATCTTATCCTTCCTTCTTCATGGGCTATAAACTGCAAAGTATCAGTGCCATTGCCTGTAACTATTGAAGTGTTTTGATAAATAAAGCCAGTAACATAAGTAATGACTGTTTTTTTATTGGCAACATTATCAACTGTAACTTTCTGCAGTTTGCTGCCTGCTGCATCATAAACGTATTTAATATATCCTTTGCCTGTAAACACGATGCTATCAGGCAGGTTCATATAGTTATAGTGCATGTAGCTGATAGACTTATTATTGTCAAGGTTCATGTTCCCATTGCCATCATAGGTATAGTCATAACTTCCTTTTGTGCCTGTGTAGTGGAAATCGCCCAATAAGGTTGCGGGGTTGTTTGCAGTATCATAAACCTGGCTCAGCTTATTGCTATTAGTTTGGTAAGTATACTTTAACTGGTCAACAAAATTGGAGCCGCCAACGGTAAAGCCTTTCTGTTGCATGGTGAGAATATTGCTATTCGCATCATAGCTTAGGTTGCTTACACTAAAATCGATGCCTGCGCTTTTATCAAAGCTGCTTCCATTATATTGATTGAAGTTTGCAGCTGTGAGTCTGTTCACATTATCATAAGCGTAGTCATATTTCCTATTTATATTACTGCCTGCAGTTTTCCAAACGGTTCCTTCAATGTTGCCATTGTATTCAGGAGTTGAATATGTGTTGCCAGGAGCAGTTGAGGTAGTTTTATCATAGCCCAGCTCCATTCCAAAATAATGGTTTGCTGTCCCTGCCACATAGCTTTTGTTGATGCCTGTAAGCCATCCGCGAATATTATAGTCATATATAATGCTGTCAACATTATTTCCGAGGTATTTAGCTTTTAACTGACCCAGTTCATTGTATTGCAAGCTGTCAACAAGTTGGTCACTGGTTGCATTGTCAATATTCTTCCAAACATGGCGCAGCCTGAACATCTGGTCGTAATCCATTTTGGTGAGTACAGTATGCGCTTGAACTGTATTGCCATTTTTTTTATGTCCCAATAAAGTGCGTATAGCCTTGCCTTTGAAATTATATTGAATGGTCACTGTGTCAATTGCGCCAGTATAATTCATACTTTGTGTTTGTATCATCCTTCCCCGGTCATCATAAAAGCTAACGGAATACATGTATTGGCTTGAAGTACCCAGTACTTTTCTCATGCTGCCTGTAGGCATACCTCGTGTAACATATAATGGAGTGATAGGCGCAGCGTAAGTGGGTGAAGCATTATAGCTGGTTATAAAATAATTGCTATTGCTGGTATATGTGGATGCGATAGTTGAAGGCATGCCTGCAGCAGTGGACCAGCTATAATCATCGTAAAATGTTTGCGTAAACAATTCATTTGTGAAAGAACCGACTACAGGATAATTAGTGCTATGGTATGCAAGTGTATCATGGTAAGCTAAGTTATTATAATGAGCTGGGTCAGTAATGAGGCCTGTGGAATCAGGCCTATCATCACTGTCATATTTAATGAACATCCATTTTTGTTGGGCACGCAATGCAGAATCCTGTGTCATTATCAGCCTGTCTCGGGCATCGTAAACCATCCACAATTCTCCTGCGCCAGGCACTTTTTTTATTGCAATTCTTCTTCTGCTATCGTATTCGTAGCGGTAACATAACTCTGAAGCCATGTTCGTAAGTGCAGATGCAGAAAAATTCCAGGCATTGGCTTGCAATAAGTTTACAGCTTGCGGAGGAATTACAAAGCGCAGGTTTTGTAAAGTATCGTATATATAATAAGTACAAAGCCAACCTGCATGGCCAGTGCTTGGTGAAGATGCGAGTTGAACTTTTTTCAATATTGTTTCGCCAAACTGATTGGCATAAACAATAACCTGATGCCCCATTTCATCAGTAGACACATTTTTGAAAAGCATCCCTGCTGCATAATTGCCGCCATTTACAGGAGTGCTTTGTTGTTGTGAAGCGATGTTCCAAATTTGTAGGCTGTCAGCAGCAGTGCTGATTAAATATTGATTCGATATTCCTCTGCTGCTGCCTGTCCAGCTATTGCCTGGCGCATAAGCTGCGGCTACTCTGTTCAAAGGCGAATTTTCAAAGCTGGCTTGACTGTAAAAATAAGTTTCATTTGTGTATTGTGCTTTGCTAAAAACAGAATCTTCCTGAAAAGGGTTGAGCTTGAACAAGCCGTCATTAATGGATGTGTTGCCACCGGTACCATTAGCAATGAAAGGGAGATATTTATATTGCTGCCTGCCAAAGGGATCATAAACAACAGGGCTTACCAGATCATTCTGCAAAGGGCTTTCTTGTTTTATCACGCTCTGTATTACCCTGCCCAGCCCATCAAAATATTGGGTTGATTGGATCACATCAATAACCGGTCTTGTAGTTAAAGTAGATATATTCTGTACGGGTGCTGATGCATCCCACGAGCGCACAAAATTTACAGGCATCGTTGCCGGATATGCGGTAGGCAAAGGGTTTTGGCTATTGACAATAATTGCACAAAGTAAAGAGATGACAATTAGGAAAAGGTTCTTTATCATTATGTACAGTTTATGCTGATTAAAATTTATAAACAGTTCTTGAAAAAAGAAATGTTTTTTATACATTGGTAATATAACAGTAATGTGTAACCGAAAATAGTGATACACATAACATTCGCCACTTTCGATACGGATGTATCTATGCAATTACTTTTTCCCTACTACTTATGTTTGTCAGATATGCATTTCCATTAATGACCCAAACAATGACATTAATATATACTAGCATTTTTGTGGATGAAATGGTTGCAAATATTTTCACGTTATTTAAGTTTTAGTGTTATTGAGCATTTATAGTTAGTACATTACAGGCAGAAGAAGAAATGCTCACATTTGAAAAAGTAACTGAAGTAGTACTGGAACCTGAAAGGTTGTTACAATTCAAAGAACAGATCATTCTTCCCATCATTCCCGGTGCAATAGTGATAGTAACATTGTAAGTGCCTAAAGGAATAGTGCCTAATACTCCACCTGATGAGGAAATAGTAAAAGAATATACCGCATTGGTAGAAGTGTTGGTGTATTTTGCAACAAAGCCTGCATAGTTTACCATATTTGTGCAACTGATGGTTGGATCGGTTAAGACACAAGAACCATTTGCATTTGCATTGTTTTGGCCATTTGCATTCACATCGTTTACCGCCATTTGATTTGCTGCGGCTTGGCTAATGAACGAAGTGTAGGTATTTGCAGGAACAGTATATGTTACTTGTGTGCCGACGTATGGGTTCGTACAGCTTTTTGTGAATGTGCCTGAGGCCTGTGCGCTATAATAAGTAGTAAGAGAGCAGTTGGAAGGCTGGCCTGAATAATTATAACAAAGCTGTTTTACATAATTTCCATCCTGGTCTTTCACATCCTGGAGCCTGCCATACCCATCATAATCATAATAAGTAATTCTATTATCAACATCACATTGGCTTGATTTGCCAATCAATGGCAAATAGGTAAATGAAACCATTTGTGCATTAGCAGGGTAAAGCCGCAGTTCATCTATATTATTAGTTCCACTTATTGTTACGCTGCTTTGTCCTGTTATTTTATGCTCGTAATAAGTCCAGCCGTTTATCGTTTTCCCTTGAATTGGATATCCGATTGTAGTGCCAGTAATGCTAAGCGGTGATGTGGATTTTATCCAGTAAGAAACTATATATGATGTAGTTGTTGTTAATCCAGGTTTTGTGATGTTGCCATTTGTCTGGCTCAAGTTGTAAGCATAATTTCCGGTAGGAGCCAAAGGATAAGGTGTTGCTGTTCCCGTGAAAGACCAATTGCCCTTTCCATCATTTTCAAAAGAAGTGTAAGCAATATCAGCTTGTGCTGCATTTTTTACCTCTGCCACAGGAAATGAATGATGGTAGTCCCACACATAAGAAGTGCTTATATCAGATGCTTTGTTTATAGTACTAAGATTATTATTTGCATCGTATTGCAACTGCCCTTTTAAAATATATCTTGAATCGCTTAGCAGCGCCGTATACAAACCATTGGAGGTTGTTTCATTATTAAGGCTCGCAACCGGAGAAGTAGTTTCAAAAGAATAAGTAGAGACAGGTTTAAAAATTGTTTGATCAAACTGAGTTATTTCGCCACTAATGAAATTGGGACTATTTGATCCATATTGTATCCAGCTCTGCTTTTCAATAACAGGGCTCAAAATATTTTTTGATGACATGTTACCTGTAACGCTGCTTGCGTAGCTTTCTGGGTATTTATATTTTTGGATGACAGATCTTCCATCAGCAAATATTTGTGTTGAGCTGACCATATTCCTTTGACTATTATATGCATAATTGATAGTGCTGGAAATAGAATTACCGTTTACATCATACTGAGTTGATTGCTGCGAAGAAAGATAACGCCAGTATGTATTTTGATATGAGTATGTAAAAGCATACATATTCGTAGTTACTCCATTCATTACAGTTGAAGAGCTCATGTATGGCACTGCAGTTAAAAAGCTGGTGTCGGTTACTGAACTATAACTATAATGGATGTATGATAAAGGAGAAAAGGAACTATTTGCCGGATTATATAAATACTCTGTTTTGCCTCCCATTACAACATCCGCAAATAAAGAACCGGTAGAGGAAAATCCATAATCAGTTCTGTGGACTTCATTGCCTGAAGAAATGGTTTCTGTTACTGAAGGATAGAAAAAATAACCTCCCAAAATAGATCTGCCAGAAGCAAGCGTATAAGCATTATAAACAGTGTAACCATAAGTTCCATTTGAAAAAGGTTCATTTTGGCTATTAGGCATTGATAAATAACCAAACCCATAATTATATACTGTTTGAGATATTGGACTCATTGATCCTGAAATAAAATTTTTTACAGTATCAACGCATAAACCTGGAGCAAGCCTCGTATGACTTCCTTGGTCTTGATAATAATTATTTCGGTAATGAAAAGTTGTAAAACCTTTGGTAGGAAAATATATCGTATCCAATGCTCCGGAACCAATATAAGTCCCTCCAATAGTTCCTGTCAAAGATGCAGTCGTATCTGGATTTCGGTTAGGTTCTGGGGGAGGTTGACCGTTAATATAATAACATGTCAACGGTGGATTTACAAGACCTGGGTTCTCATCATGTCCATTATAATATCCCCAGTTGTCAATACCCAGTGAGCCTTTTGATATTCTTATGGTTGAAGGCCCGTTGTCATTCACATAAGCAAACTTGTAAGTTTGAGAATCTGTAGAATTGGCCACATTAAAAGTTTTGAACTGGGATAATTTTAAACGTTCGTATGTAGCCGGGGCAGGATCACTCGTTATTTGACCAAAATAACCATAACTAAATATATTTTTTTTGATGAGGTTATTTGTAATTGGATCAATAACATCTATTTCCTGCAAGCTTGGATAACTTCCATTAATATCGACACGCAAGGTAGTAGAAGGAACAAAATTTATCTGGGTAGTTCTGCAAGTTATGGATTGAATTACCTGTGCCTGAATCCGCGGTGACCGTAAATAATTACTTGCCACCATATATCCGGATTGGCCGCCGCTTGTGTTGCATATAAAAGTATAGTCAATTGGAGTTTGGTATTGCCTCCAATTGTAAGAAGCGTAACTCAAGGAAATGGTGTCTTTTTTATCGGCCGATATAATGGTAGTAAGATCCCAGGTGGAAGGATACTGGTTCATAATATCAGAAGCATCATAATAGGTTGTTGTGATTTCTTGTGCACCGAAAATATAAGTGGTTCCATTTGGTGAAATAATAGTAAAATTCGCATTAGCAGAAGGTTTGCTTATTTGCATTCCCTTTGTATATGGAAACATGTACGCTCTACTGTTATACCAATAAAATTTGAAAGAGCCTTCACCAAAATTGCATTCAAAAATATCTGGGGCAAGGTCATAGAACATGGTTCCTGTGCTGGTATTGGTGTAATAAGAGCTTTGCAAAAAATTTTGTGTGTTCTGTGCGCTTTGCTGAAATAAGTCGTAATAAATCGGGAACTGCCCATAATTATAACCACCGTTATTAGAACTATCTACCTGCCCCTGTACTGATCTTGTGATAATGCCTCCAACATTTAAATTCCACCCTAAACCGACCCAACTCGCATCTTGCAGGGGTTGCAAGCCGCTATAATAGTAAGATAGGGATATCGGCAAAGACAAGGAGCCACACTTTATTTCATAAACAGGAATGTTTACCGAAGGCAGCCCTGTGGATAATGAAAACGATGTATTCCCAGAAGTTTCAAAGCCTGACGCGTTTGGCGATCCTGAAATACTACTCAAATCAACCATCGGTGCAGGATAACTTTGAGACTGTGCATTGTAATAATAAATGAAGATGCAGCAGATTAGGATAAGCCATTTTTTTGATTTTTGCATCATAAGTAGTTTAGTATTTTATTTCGCCAATAAATTTCAAAAAGAATACCCCAACCTGAACTTCACGGGCTGGCCTTTTGGCACTTGTGAATAGCTCATAAAATCCCACAAGAAGCTCAGCTTCGTTTTTTTGAAAAATTTCGTGGTCATGCTCACAATCTTGCTCACACCAACAAGCCCGCTGGGTTGTGATAGCCATCCTCCTGTCACAAACGGCGATGGCATAAAATTCTGTTCATAGCCACCGCTCACATAGAAACTCTTCTTTGCATTCACATCAATGAAGCTGCGCAGCGAACCACCCTGTCCGCTCAGGCTAATGTGCTGGAAGCTGCTGCCCCAGCCAGCCCGGAACGACCCGCCGATACCCACTGTACTCTTGTCGCTCAGCTTGTAGCCCACTGAAAGCCCCAAGTCCGTTGTTGTCGGGAAATAATAGGCGGCATGTTGTGTCTGAAGATTGGTCGAATATTCTAATCGCTCAAAAAAAGTCTTTGTTTTTTGTGTTGAGGGCTTGAAATTGGGCATGTCCATATCACCACTGCCAGCTCCAAGTTTGCTGAGCTTGTTACGCATATTGCTGATGTCATTTTGTGCACTCTGCAGACTGCTTTGCAGTGCTGAAGCTGCATTGGGTCCGCCTGAACCAATTTGATTCTGTATCATCCCCAACACCTGGTCTCTTGATTGAAGCCCTTCTATGCCATCAGGAGAGCCATAATTAGACGCGACATTGAACAAGCCTACGAGGAAAGAATTTTGTTTCATGAAATTCGTGAATGCCGGCAGTTTGTTGAGGAGGATCAGTGCTTCTTTCAGCATCTTATCAGGGTCATTGAGAATTTCACGGCAATGCCTAACCTGACTTTGATAATAGAAAACCTGTTTATTATAATCGTCCAGAATGTTGTTTATAGCTGGTGAAAGTTGATTATTTCCTGACAAATATTCTTTAATCTGTTCTCTTCTTTGCCGGATGAATTCCTTGATAGCATCAGCATCCTGCAACTTTGATTCAAGCTGTTTTAAACTGGCAAGCGAGTTTTGGATATCGGCCGGTAATACCTTGTTGCTATTAACAAGTTGGCTGTTCTGGTTCAAAAAGGATAGCGAGCCTTGCAGGGAATCTGCGTAAGGCAAATATTCAGGTCCCATCGAATGGGCATCATTTACCCCTTGATTTTTTAATTGCCTGGCAAGCATTAAATACTTTTGTTCGGGATCGCCTGCAAAAAGGACATCTGCTTTCACCGAGTCCTGCTGCTGTAATTTCTTTTTTAATCGGGATTCTTGTTTGGCAAGATTTTGAAGATACTTCTCTGTTTGTCTTGTTAGATCTTCGTCAAGGCTGTTTGCCTTTTTGTTTATTTTGGTAAAAAGTTTGTTGGGGAAGTTGATGATCCTGTCAGCAACACTCAAATTTTCCTGTGCATATGTACACAGCAATAAATTGAAGGTTGCAATGGCAGTTAGCAGGGCGCTACGCATAGGAAAGGTTAAATAATATAATGATATCTTGCTAATAGAAAGTTGGCACAAAAATTTTAAATAGAAAAATTTTTTTAAATGTGATGGTTTAGGCAAACGATTGCGGAATTTTGTTTGACTATTTAGTTAATGCAATCATCCCTCTTCAATATCAATAAAAACTTATTGCCACTCAACGGTGAAGTTTTTCTATTCGAAAATTTCTTCTCCAAAGAAGAATCTGAAAAATATTTTCATCATTTATCGATTGAAATAAAATGGAAACAAGAACCGATAAAAATTTTTGGAAAAGAAGTGATGCAGCCTAGATTAACAGCATGGTATGGAAATGCGGATAAGCCTTATACTTATTCCGGATTGACAATGCAACCAAATGCATGGACCAAGCAATTGCTTGAAATAAAAAATAAAATTGAGACTGTTAGTGAAGTTAAATTCACAAGCGCATTGCTAAACTTTTATAGAGATGGAAATGACAGTATGGGCTGGCACCGCGACAATGAAAAAGAGTTGGGATTGAACCCTGTTATCGGTTCTGTAAACTTTGGAGCATCCCGGATTTTTAAATTGAGAAATTACAAAGACAAAAAAATAGTGAGATCAATGGAGCTTACTAATGGAAGTTTTTTATTAATGAAAGGAGAAACGCAGCATTATTGGGAACATGCTTTGCCGAAAACAAGCAAGCCGAAAGGAGCGAGAATAAATATTACTTTCAGGATTATTGTTTAACCTCAAAGACAGAGAGGCGGAGTACTATTCTCGGCGCCTTTGCGCCTCTGCGGTTAATTAACTCCTATTCAATTCCTGCAAGCTCTAAACTTTTTTTCTTTAGTTTTCTGATTTCAATGTCTTCAATGATTGAATCGGGAAGAAGTATAAGCGAAGTATTATTTTCTTTCCACCAGCTGTTTTCTTTCAGCTCGTTGAAATGGATTCCGCCAACTAAATATTTTCTTGCAGAGCCTGCATGCCATTCTTCCACCCATTCAAATTTTTCGCGGGGAATATATTTCCAGTCATCAAAGCTCACATAAGCTTTCACATAAAAATCATTCGTGAGCTCGTTAGGAGCATGATGATATAATTTTTTGTACTCGTATTTGTATTGATAACGCAGTGCAGACAAATCGCTTAATACTGCAGATGCTGTGGGAAAGCTGCCTGCGCCTTTGCCATAAAAAAATTGTTTGTCGGCAAAACCCGTCTCAATCACCACGCCGTTGTATTCATTCTTCACAAAAGCAAGATGGTCATCCTGCTTCACAAACTGCGGCAGCACAAAAGCAGCAACTTTTCCGTTCGCTAATTTTTTTGCCTGAGCTACCAATTTGATATCATGATTTTTTTCTTTGGCAACTGCAGCATCATTCAGGCGGATATTTTGTATGCCATTGAAAACAATATTTTGCGGAT
Source organism: Puia sp. (assembly GCA_035295505.1). GTDB lineage: Bacteria > Bacteroidota > Bacteroidia > Chitinophagales > Chitinophagaceae > Puia. Next base: position 18,305 of record DATGIX010000095.1, read on the forward strand.
GCTCTACAATGCCATAAGCATGTGCTAATAAAATCGCCCACTTGTTCACTGCATCAAATCCTTCGACATCAAGTGCCGGGTCGCTTTCAGCAAAACCTAATTGCTGTGCGAGCAATAATGCTTCCTGAAAATCTAATTTCTCTTCAAACATTTTTGTGAGAATGAAATTGGTGGAACCATTCACAATCGCTCTGATGGAATGCAGCAAATCATTATCATAATATTCTTCCAGATTCCGGATTACCGGAATAGAAGCGCAAGCTGCAGCTTCATACAAAAGTGATTCATCAGTTTCCTGCTGAAGCTTTAATAATTCGGGCAAATGTTCTGCAAGCATTTTTTTGCTGGCACTCACCACCGCCTTTTTATTTTTCAGTGCAGTGGAAACAATATGAAATGCAGGCTCCGATTCATTGATAACTTCTACAATCACGTTTATCTCGGGGTCAAATAATAATTCATCTCTATCGGTAGTGAACAAAGATTCAGGGGCATCTCTTTTCTTTCCGGGATTTTTTATGCAAACTTTTTTTATCGTTGCTTTTAGAGAGGGAGTTTGCTTTAAAATCTTGTAAAGCCCTTCGCCTACAACGCCAAATCCAAATAATCCGATTGTTAACTGCTTATGTGCTTCCATGTTTTGATTTTTATTACGCTAATTGGCACAAATTAAAACGAATTAGCGCTAATTAGTATTTGCAAAGGTATGCGTTGAAATTTTTTTGGTATATAGAAATTCGTTAATCAATTTCCCTATTGCATCGAATTCTAATAAAAAGCCATCATGACCGAAATTAGATGTGATGCTTTTATATGTTGCGCCTGGAATATTTGCTGCAATAAATTTTTGCTCAACAAGTGGAAAAAGAATATCCGTTTCAATTCCAATCGCAAGCGTTTTTGCTTTTATCTGATGCAATGCTTTTTCAATACTTGCCCTTCCTCTGCCAACATTGTGCGAGTCCATGCTCTGGCTCAATTTGTAATAGCTGAATGCATTGAAACGTTTCGCAAGCTTTTCTCCCTGATAACGCTGATAAGACTCGCTCTTGAAATTTTCAATCTGCAAATTATTTTCATCATGCTGGCTTTGCAAATAGGTTTCATAATGGCGATAAGATATTAACGCAACCGATCTTGCCACTTTCATTCCTTCAATACCTGCAAGCTCATTTTTTTCTTTCCATGTTGCATCTGCTTCAATACATAATCTTTGAGAAGCATTGAATGCAATTGCCCATGGCGAATGTTGCGCATTAGTTGCAATCGGAAAAATATATTCAAACAATTCCGGTTCTTCGATTGCCCATTCAAGCAATTGCTGCCCGCCCATGGAGCCGCCAATACCGATGTGGATTTTTTCTATCCCCAAAAATTTTCTCAATGGCTGATAAGCGTGAATCATATCACGCGGCGTGAAAAAAGGGAAATCGTGATAGTAACGTTCATGTGTATGCGGGTTGATGTCCAATGGGCTGATGCTTCCATAGCAACTGCCCGGCATGTTCACGCACACAATAAAATAGGTAGAAGGGTCAAAAGTTTTTCCTTCACCGACCAAGCCATCCCACCATTCCGCGGGGTCGCTGTTGGCAGTAAGCGCATGAAATATCCAGACAGCATTATCTTTTTCTTCATTCAATTTTCCATGCGTTGTATATGCGAGATGATATTGCGGGAGAATAATCCCTGATTCCAGCGTAAGCGAATGATTATATGTAAATATTTTATGAGACAATTTTTTATTTTTTGGTTACAGGCATTTGTAATTCTATTAAGCATCGTTGCGACGCTCCATTCATCGGTATTGCTACTATTGAACTTTGGGCTGATGATGCAATAACCTGACAGGTTTTAAAAACCTGTCAGGTTTGAATTCTGATGCGATTTTATCAAACTAACTCCTTCGCAAACACTTTTTCAAATGCCTGTTCAAAATCCGCTTTGATATCATCGATATGTTCAATACCAACGCTGATGCGTACCTGATTTGGTTGAACGCCTGCAGCAATTTGCTCTGCCTCGCTCAACTGCTCATGCGTTGTTGATGCAGGATGTATCACCAACGTTTTTGCATCACCAACGTTTGCAAGATGGCTTGCTAACTTCAATGAATCAATAAATTTGCTGGCATTTTCTTTGGTGCCTTTCACACCAAAATTCAATATGCCGCCAAAACCATTCTTCAGATATTTTTTAGCAAGCTCATGATATGGGCTGCTCTTCAATCCGGGATATTGTACGAACTCAACCTGCGGATGGCTTTCCAACCATTGCGCTAAGTTCAGTGCATTGTCAACATGTCTTTGTACTCTAAGCGACAAAGTTTCCAAACCTTGCAATAATAAAAATGAATTAAACGGAGCTTGCGATGCGCCAAAGTCGCGCAAGCCCTCAACTCTTGCACGAATAGCGAAAGCAATATTCGGCAATCCCAAAGGGTTTCCTTCACCAAAAATATCCCAGAACTTCAAGCCATGATAACCTTCTGAAGGCTCAGTGAACTGAGGGAATTTTCCATTGCCCCAATTATAATTTCCTGCATCAACAATCACGCCGCCAATGGTTGTGCCATGACCGCCAATCCATTTTGTCGCAGATTCAACAACTACATTTGCGCCCCATTCAATCGGGCGAAATAAATATCCGCCGGTGCCGAAAGTGTTGTCTACTATTAATGGCAAATCATATTCTTTCGCAAGGTCCGCGAATTTTTTAAAATCAGGAATATTCAAACGCGGGTTGCCGATTGTTTCAAGATAAATGGCTTTTGTGTTTTTATCAATATGCTTCACGAAGCTTTCCACATTATCGCCATCAGCAAATCTTGCTTCGATGCCTAACCTTTTAAATGCAACTTTAAATTGATTATATGTGCCGCCGTATAAGTAAGTAGTTGTGACAAAATTATCGCCGGATTGTAAAATATTATTAAGCGCTAAAAATTGCGCAGCTTGTCCCGAGCTTGTTGCGAGCGCAGCAACGCCGCCTTCCAATGCAGCAATGCGCTGCTCAAAAACATCAGTAGTCGGGTTCATAATGCGCGTATAAATGTTTCCGAATTGTTTCAATCCGAAAAGATTGGCTGCATGTTCTGCATTATCGAAGCCATAAGAAGTGGTTTGATAAACAGGAACTGCTCTTGATTTGGTTGTCGGGTCAATTTGCTGACCGGCGTGGAGCTGCAATGTTTCAAAATGATGATTGCTCATGATTAGATTTTTTTGAGATGAATGATATTGTTATCAATGGATTTTGTCAGATAGTATTTAGAGGAAACGATAAAATGCCCGTAAGGGTTCGGAAAAAATTAAAGTATGCCTTACGGCATACAACAACAGCAACAACAACAAGATTGTTGAGGATTTTTTGAAATATTTTGCTGTTTGTGATGCATTTTTTTTGAGTAGCCAACAAATTTAGTGGACTTTTTCACAAAACCATTTATTCAGTCATTATTTTTTTGAAAAGAATGTTAAATGGTAACAGCCAATAGCTTCTTGTTTTCTTTTAGCTGTAAATTTTTAAAAGCGTTTTCAAGGTCATTAATCAGGTCTTCAGCATCTTCCAAACCAACTGAAAGGCGAATAAGACTGTCTGAAACTCCCGCTGCACGACGCTTTTCAGAAGGAATGGTTTTGTGTGTCATGCTTGCCGGATGAGATAATAAGCTCTTGATGCCACCAAGACTTTCTGCTAATTTGAACAGTTGTGTGGATGTTGCAAAAGCAGTTGCGGCTACTTCGGAATCATTTTTTAGAGTGAAAGAAACAATGCCACCAAAACCTTTTGCCTGTTGTTTTGCAATTTGATGATTGGGATGAGATTTTAAACCTGGATAATACACTTTATCAACCAACGGACATTGCTCTAAAAATTCTGCAATTGCCAGTGCACTTGAACAATGTTGCTTCACGCGAAGATGTAATGTTTCAATGCCGCGGATTAATAACCAGCTATCGAATGGAGCGAGAATAGCGCCGCATGCATTCTGATAAAATTTAATTTTCTCTCCCAATTCTTTTTCTCTGGTCACAACTAAACCCGCAATCAAATCGCTGTGACCGCCGAGATATTTTGTGGCAGAATGCACTACAATATCAGCTCCCAATGCAAGAGGCTTTTGTAGGGCGGGCGAAGCAAAAGTATTATCCACGCAAAGTAAACAGGCATTTGCTTTTGCAATTTTTGCGATGGCTTGAATGTCTGAAATTTTAAGCGTTGGATTTGTTGGCGTTTCAATCCAAATCAATTTTGTTTTTGGAGTGATGGCATTAAAAACATTTTCTGCATTTGAAGTATCAGCATAATTCACTTTGATGCCGAATTTTTTATAAACCTGCTCGAATAACCTGTATGCACCTCCGTAAATATCATCCACTGCAACAATCTCATCGCCGGATTGTAACAATTTTAATACTGCATCAATAGCCGCAAGCCCGCTACCGAAAGCAATACCTGTGCTTCCGTTTTCTAATTCTGCAATTAAGCTTTCAAGTGTCGCCCTGGTTGGATTCCCGCTTCGTGCATAATCATATCCTTTATTAATCCCTGGCGCATCCTGCACAAATGTAGATGTCTGATAAATGGGAACTGAAATCGCACCTGTTAATGGGTCAACGGGAATGCTGTGGATGAGTTTTGTTTGTTGTTGCATGGCATAAAAATTTTTCTTCAATGTTTTTTACATTGAACAGTTAAAAAATAAATTTGAAATTTTCCTGACCAAGAAAACTGTGAAGAAAATTTTATGCTGATGTACGGGCATAAAAAAACTCTTCTGAAAGCCAGAAGAGTTTGTAATATGTTGAAGAGATATTAGCAAGCTATTATCTGACTTATCTTTCCTCATGCTTTGATAAACTCAGCATTCGGATGGAGTTGGCACCTTGTTAGCACTTCGTTGAACTCAGTGCAAACAGGTTGTCAAGGCTTCTTCGGGCCATTTCCCTCAGCCTTTCTTGATAAGAGATGTAAAGAACTATGACAAAGATAAAGGCAGCGAATTCATATTTCCAAAAAAATGAAGAATAATTTTATAAAAGTCTATAAAATTAGTAGGATTTTTTAGTGAATGGTCAATTGTGAATAGTTAATGCTGAATAGTTGGAATGATTAGTAGAAAATAATCGACAAAATAGAATTTACTATGTCGGGCAAAGTAGTTTTACGAGATTTTTAAAAATATTTTTTGCCTGATTAAACCTTTCAAACTGAATTTTGTCTCAGGGCGAAAACATAGATTTTATTTTTTTTGATAGACAACCTGCTGATTTTGTTAACCGTATTACCCCTCGTTACAATTTCATTAACAACTCCTCCTGACCGTTGGAACGATTTTTGAAAACGTTGTTAAATGAAAAGAATTCTACTTAAAACTATTACAAACATGAAAACTATCAAGTGGTTGGCTGCATCATGCGGTCTTGCGATTGTTCTATTTACAGTTGCGTGCAACAAAAACAATTCATCTTCTTCAGGAATTCCTCAGGGTCAATCTAAAATGTCTGTTTTTATTAATGACGGCCCGGTTAATTTCGCGAAAGTACTGATTGACATCAGGCAGATTGCAGTTTTGGTCGACACTGCCAATCAGCAAAATGCAAGTGATGATGACCATCAGTGGGATGATAATTTCTGTGGTCATGGTCGTGGACAAAATAATAAATCGCTGATTTGGGACACACTTTCTATTACGCCCGGTGTGTATGACCTTTTGCAATTGAGAAATGGAACAGACACATTATTGGGTTCAGGAACTTATCCAACAGGAAAAGTGATCAGGATAAGAATAACGTTGGGTTCTGATAATACCATTTTTACCGACAGCACTACAAGCTATCCGCTTGAAGTTTTTGGACCGAATCCTTATTTTGATGTGAATGTTCGCAGGGATAATGTGAATGATATCAGCAACAATAATTTCCAAATCTGGCTTGATTTCAATCTCGGAAGGTCAATCTTCTTCTGGAGCGGAACATTCTATTTGAAACCTTACATTGTTGCATTCAACAAAATAAAACTTTCAGCAATAGAAGGCGAAGTATTCCCTCGCGATGCTGCTCCGTTATTGGAATTGACTTCAGGAACAGATTCATCTTTTACAATCCCTGAGCGTGGTGGCGAATATAAATTTGTAGGCTTGAAAGCAGGAACATATTCATTGTCTGTGCAAGGTCATAATGGTTACAACGATACAACAATCTCAAACATAGTTGTTGATTCGTCTTCTGTTACCAAGGTTCCTACAATTACGTTACATAAATAATTTCTCTTAATCGAATTTTTTAAAGCCGGCTTTACGGAAAGCCGGCTTTTTCTTTTCAACATAAGTCATCTATTCAACCAAACCACATTAGTTTTGTTCTTATCTTAGTTCGATTCCAAAATAAGCGGACATTTATTAATGATTACAGAAAAGCTACAAAGCAACGGAACTACTGCTGATGATGCTATTGAAGTATTTGGTGCGAGGGTTCACAACCTGAAGAATATCGACATTAAAATTCCCAAGAATAAATTGGTTGTTATCACCGGAATTAGTGGCAGCGGAAAATCTTCACTTGCATTTGATACTATTTATTCTGAAGGTCAGCGGCGTTATATGGAAAGCTTTGGCGCTTATGCGAGGCAATTCATTGGCGATATGGAAAGACCTGACGTGGACAAGATTACCGGATTAAGCCCTGTTATTTCTATCGAACAAAAAACAACTAATAAAAATCCACGAAGCACTGTTGGCACTGTTACTGAAGTCTATGATTTTCTCCGATTGTTATATGCACGTGTTGGTGAAGCATATTCTTACAACACCGGAAAAAAAATGGTGAAGTTCAGCGAAGAAGAAATTGTAGAAAATGTTTTCAAAAAATTCAAAAACAAAAAAATTTCTTTATTAGCTCCGGTTGTTCGTGGAAGAAAAGGTCATTATCGGGAACTGTTTGAAGACATCCGCAAGAAGGGATATTTAAAAGTGAGAGTGGATGGCGAAGTGAAAGACCTTGTTCCGAAAATGCAGGTCGACCGTTATAAAATTCACGATATAGAAATTGTGATTGATAGGCTTGCGGTAACGAACGATATGAAAGTTCGTTTGAGCCAGAGCGTTCAGAAATCTTTGCAGGTCGGAAAAGATTTGATGTTTGTTTTGCTTAATGATGATGATAAAATTATTCAGTATTCAAAACAGCTCATGTGCGAAGACACAGGCATTAGTTACGAAGAGCCTTCACCGAATAGTTTTTCCTTTAACTCGCCTTATGGTGCATGCCCTACATGCAAAGGATTAGGTGATGTGTATACCATCAATGTTGATTATGTTCTTCCTGATAAAACAAAAAGCGTTAGTGAAGGTGGGATTGTTCCATTAGGTGAAGAACGGGAAGCAAGTGTGTTTAGGCAAGTGGTTCAGTTTGCAAAAAAACATAAAATCAATCTTGAAAAACCGATAAAAGATTTGTCAGAGGCGCAATTGAATTTGCTTTTATATGGCGATGGTGATGCGACAAAAAGTTTTGATGTGAATGTAGATGATGAGAAAGTTCCTGATGCATATACAGGCACCTATGAAGGAATCATCCCGATGTTGAAACGATGGTTTTCTTCATCATACAGCACTGAAGCATTGAGAGCCTGGGTTGAAAAATACATGGAACTTAAACAGTGTGAAACTTGTCATGGTGCAAGATTGAAAAAAGAAAGCTTGTGGTTTAAAGTGGATGAGAAAAATATTTCGGAATTGAGCGGACTGAATTTGAACAGACTGATGGATTGGTTTGGCGGCATTGAAAAAAGATTAAGCAACAAACAAAATGCCATTGCAAAAGATGTCTTAAAAGAAATCCGTGAGCGCATTCAGTTTTTATTGGATGTTGGGTTGACTTATCTTTCTTTGAACCGACCTTCCAGAACGCTTAGTGGTGGCGAGTCTCAGCGTATTCGGTTAGCAACACAAATTGGTTCACAATTACAAGGCATTACTTATATTTTGGATGAGCCGAGCATTGGTCTTCATCAGCGAGACAATCACCGATTAATAACTGCATTGCAAAATCTGCGAAATATTGGCAACAGTGTTTTGGTGGTTGAACATGATAAAGACATTATGCTTGCGGCAGACTATCTGATTGACATCGGACCGAAAGCAGGCTTTCATGGCGGAAAAATAGTTGCGCAAGGAGTCCCGAATGCATTATTGAAATTAGATACACTTACTTCTTCTTATTTAAATGGTCACAAAAAAATAGAAGTGCCGAAAGAAAGAAGAAAAGGAAATGGAAAAACAATTGAGATAAAAGGAGCGAAGGGAAATAATTTAAAGAATGTGGATGTAAAATTTCCGCTGGGAAAATTTATTGTTGTTACCGGCGTGAGTGGAAGCGGGAAATCAACATTGATTAATGAAACGCTTTATCCTATTCTGAGCAAGCATGCTTACAACTCGAAAGGCGTTCCAATGGAGTATAAATCCGTGAAAGGGTTGGAGAATATTGATAAAGTAATTGAAATCGACCAATCGCCTATTGGCAGAACACCGCGAAGCAATCCTGCAACTTATTGCGGGTTCTTTACTGATATCAGGACTTTGTTTGCATCAGTTCCTGAAGCAAAAATCCGGGGTTATAATGCAGGGCGGTTTTCTTTCAATGTAAAAAGCGGTCGCTGCGATGTTTGTGAAGGCGGCGGCATGCGCGTGATTGAAATGAATTTTTTGCCCGACGTATATGTTCACTGTGAAAAATGCAATGGCAAAAGATATAACCGCGAAACATTAGAAATCCGTTACAAAGGAAAATCTATCAGCGATGTGTTGGATATGACTGTTGACGAAGCTGTTGAGTTTTTTCAGAATGTTCCTTATATCTATCGCAAAATAAAAGTGCTGCATGAAGTTGGGCTTGGTTATATTACATTAGGTCAATCGGCTGTAACGCTGAGTGGTGGCGAAGCACAGCGTGTGAAGCTTGGGACCGAGCTTTCAAAAAAAGATACCGGGAAAACATTTTATATTTTAGATGAGCCAACAACGGGGTTGCATTTTGAAGACATCAAACATTTATTGGATGTACTTGATAAATTAGTCAATAGAGGCAATAGTGTTTTGGTGATTGAACATAATCTGGATGTGATAAAAGTTGCCGACCATATTATTGACCTCGGACCTGAAGGCGGCGATGGAGGCGGAAGGATTTTGTTTGAAGGATTGCCGGAAGACTTAATAAAGAATAAAGAAAGTTTTACAGCAAAATTTTTAAAAGAGGAATTAGTCTGAACTGGGATTTGATGGGATAAATGGGATTTATTCTTTATTACCAATTTTTCTGTGGTTCTCAAAAAATCTCTGAGGTTCTCTGTGACCTAAAATAAATATTTATGCAAAGAGTTTTAGTTGATATGGATGAAGTAATCGCTGATGCGACAGAAGGAATGATACAATGGTATAAGAATAAATTCGGCGGCGATATTGATTATGCAAAAATGCTCGAAGGGCAATCTTTGGTAAAAGGTTTTCCGGATGAGCATCAGGCAATAGTTCGCCAGCAATTATACGAACCAGGTTTTTTCAGAAATCTTCCTGTTATCGAAAACAGCGTTGAAGTGCTCAAGGAAATGAATCAGAAATATGAGATCTTTATTGTTTCTGCAGCAACCGAATTTCCTAATTCCCTCAAAGAAAAATATGACTGGCTGAAAGAACATTTTCCTTTTTTCACCTGGCAGCAATTGGTTTTATGCGGCAGCAAAAAGCTAATGCATGGCGACTTTATGATTGATGACCATGCGAGGCATCTTCATCTTTTTAACGGTAAGCCATACCTGTTTTCTGCGCCACACAATTTAAATGAAAATCATTTCGAAAGGCTGAAAGACTGGAAACATGCAGGCGAGGTTTTCTTATAAAAAAATGTGAAAACTTGTTTGCGGCACAATGTTCGAATACCGCGGTAAGTTCATACCTGTATTTTTGAACCAAATTTTGTTTTATGGAGCTTGATAACCTGAGCGGACTGCCTGACTGGGATGACGAGCATTTCAAAAATCTCGAAGAAGAAGGAGACAGCTGGAAGCGGAAAGAAAAAAATAAGCTTGCAGCAAAATTGTACAATCAATGGAAGCAGGTGCTTGTTTTGTTATTAGGATTGTATGATAGCATCAAACCATCAGATGAAGAAGAAGGCGAAGAGAGTTTTTTTGAGAGCCAGAAAGGAATTATTTTAAGCGATGCTTATCTGGTTGGTGCTAAAATCCGTGGCGCAGAAGCGGGGGATATGTATGTGCTGAGAATGGAAAATGCAAGCATGATAAGGACAGCAGCGCAAACTGTTTACATACACATGTCATCATTGAAATTTCAAGGACTTGCAGAAGAAACACATACAGATGCAGTAAGAAGTGAGATAGAAATTTTCCGTGAATATTTTAAGGAGTGGGTCACATCATTTAAAAAAGATGAATTTGAAGATGAGTGGGGGTTGTTTAAGTGATAAGTTGTAAGTAATAAGTGGTAAGAAGTAAGTTATAAGTGCGAAGTTATTATTCTTAGTAAGTACTTACAACTTCTCACTTACCACTACAAAAGCAAATAGCCGCAATTATTCATCGCGGCCATTGGTTGCATCAGGGTTAGGGGAAAGAAAACTTTTTAAAAATTCAGTAAGCAGGCGCAGGGAGTGATCAATAAAATCGTTTATGGGTACTAAAAATAGGGAACGGATCAGGTTACAATTAACCTTGTTTTCGGATATTAGATTTTACCAATTTCCCTGCTGCTTACTGTTTAGCATTTATAAAAATTTATAAGAACTTTTTTACTTCACTGTCAGTTGCCCGTTCTCAATTCGCTCATCATTGTTCATGATCTCATAATAATAATTGCCTTTGTCAATGTTGACGAACGCGACTTTTTCGTTGCTTCTGATATCAATTTGTGCTTTTAGATTTCCGTTGATATCGAATAAGTAAAAGCGATAGATTTTCTTTTGCTGTTTGTTCACAGAAATCAAAAGCTTATGAGGCGAATTGCCTGAAGACAGTTCGATATTATAATCTTTGTTTTCCGAAATTTTGCTAACTAAAATTGAATCTTGAAGATCGGTACGTGTTTTTTTCGGGTTGATTGAAAAAGCTTCAATTGAAGAAAGTGCAGACATCACGAATATTGCAACCAGCAAACCGGTAGACAATCTGAGGAATATTTTTTTCGCGGGTATAATTTTCTTCATCGAAAAAAAAATTGGGTACGGATCAACCTAATATTGAAAATAATTTATTGAGGAATTCTAGAACCTCATAACTGGGCATCGTGTTGAATTTCTCCATTCGCTGCTGCTGCTAGATCCTATACGGATTCCAAGCTTAAAGCCCATAGTAAAATATGCATCATTCTGATTAGGGTCTCCTCTTTTATCGCCCGGATTAAAGCTGCTATTCGGGATACCACGCAATGGGCTTTTGTTCGACATGTAAGAAGCCAATGATGCATTTGATCCTGTGAATACAGAAGGATCAACAAAAGTTGTGCTCACGTCATCAATATAATCAGTAAACGTTTTACGGTGTATAATTTCAAAAGACACATTTAAGTCCTCATTGAAATAATATTTAATACCTACGCCCATCGGAATATTTAACTGAGTAAGGCTATATTCCTTTCTATCGGGATATTGAGACAAACCTTCGCCTTCAGTGTGGAGAGGCCTTAAGTCGACCCAGGTGCCGTTTTGATCAGTTCCTTGCGGATTAAAATGGAAAACGCCGACACCAAGAAGTGCATAAGGCCTTAACCTGCCTTGTACATCCGTAGGATCATTTTCAAAAAATACGGTTGGGTATATTTCTGCTGCTAAAAAACCTTCGTATATTTTTGAACGGAAATTTAAATTGCGTGCTTTCCTTGATTCTTCTTCACCGCCTTTGGCCGAAGTTTTTGCATCGTCACCAGATACACCTCCATAAGTTAATGCTAAACGGATGCCCAGCCATTCTGATGGATGCGCTGTAAGATATG
>DATGIX010000096.1:0-52845 GCA_035295505.1 Puia sp.
AAAGAAGGTGTGAGCCCTGTCATTTTTTTGAATTGGTTTGACAGATGGGCAATGCTGCTGTAGCCCATCTTCCACGAAATTTCCGAGATGTTGAGCTCATTGTACACAAGCAATTCTTTGATGCGCTCAATTTTGTGCATGATGTGAAAATGCTCGATGGTGATGCCTTGAGATTCTGAAAAGAGATTGGCAAGATAGGTGTAATCGTGATTCAGTTTTTCTGCTAAAAAAACGGAGAAGTTTATTTCAAGCGGTTCCTCGGAATAATGAACCTGTTCAACAATCACGTTTTTTATCTTTTCAATGAGGATGCTTTTTTTGTCATCCATTAATTCAATGCCTGATGTTTTCAGTGCTATGTTCAATTCATTCCATTGTTCAGCAGAGATGTCTTCTTCAATATCAGCTTCGCCGAGCTCTACTTTTCTATAGTGCAACCCAAGTTTTTCAAGTTCCGCTTTCACCAGCATTTTACAGCGGATGCTAACCATATATTTAAGGAAGAGCTTCATTGTGTTATTTTATTCTCAACATTCAGGCTCTGCCAATCGTTCGCATGTTTGAAAGAAAATCAATTAATATGTAAAATTAAACATGTTTTAATCAGAAAAAAGCCAGGAGTAAATCCTGGCGAACCTAAAACCCTAAACTATTTTTATTTAAAAGGTAAGTCGTAAAGTTAGCCAACTGAAGCTCGAACAATTTATATGATTTAAGAATAAAGTTGCATAATTCACACTTTTGCCATCATAATAAACCTGTTTCAAAGAGAGTGAGCTTTCCGATCGGTTGCCATCAACAACTTTATGCAGTTATTTTCATCTGATCAAAGCAAAAACAAAAGCCCCAGATATAAGGAATTTGTTTTCACATGTGCTTTGCCAAGAATATTGTAAGAATCATCATTGATGCTTTTATTCTTGTTGCTGATATCAGTTAAGCCATATGTGCCACGAAAACCAACACTTAGGCGCATATTACCTGAACGGCTCAATTTATAATCAAAACCGCCGCCATATACTAAACTGATGTCAATGCTTTTTACATTGAGCACAGGCTGCAATAAAGTTGAATTTCCCAAACCAGTTGAAAAAATATGACTGCCAATATTGATACCTATCTGAGGACCTGCAACAATATTTACATTAACAGGTGCCGATATGCCGGTATTTAGTGACATCAATATCGGGATGTCAATATTCTTCAGATTGATTTCTCTCGAAAGCCCAATGTCTTTATAAGTTTGTGAAATGGAGCTGTAAATAATTTCATCCTGCATACTGATATATTCAGAAAAACAATGCGCCATTAATATTCCTATTCCATAACCTTCGTTCGATTGGCCTCTGAGTTTAGCTCCATCCGCAGTTTTCAAATCGAATGAAGAGTATGTCAACAAGTAGCGCAGACCAACTGCGGTTTTTTGTGCAGTTGCTATTTGCGATAGCAATAACAATCCTGTCAAACAGATACAAATGATTGCTTTCGCTTTTATTTTTTTTAATTGTCGGATCACCTGTAAATATCACAATGAATTTATTGATAAGTATTACATAAGTTCTGAAATAAGTTGCATGATTCACACATCAACAAAAATATTCTGCTACAAAAACCTGTATTAATATGTGTGAAAAATATAATTTATTTTAAGAGTTCTGTAACAGTAATCCAAACAAAAACATTCAACTTTATTATATGATAAAAAAAGGGACGTGAGGAGTTGTTATTGCAATTTTGCTTTTTTCATTTTTTATATCAGCATGTGTAGAGCATCGTTATTATCACCAGCACCATCGTCATAGCCCCGAATATTCCCGCCGTCATCAATCCGATCATTCTTCACACCTGGAGATCGATATAAGCAATTAGTACAGCTAAAAGTGTGAATAATGTAAAATATTTTCATAATAATGTAATACTTATCAGAAGTAAGACGCTCAATTTTATAGGATTACAATAGATGCCCCAAAATTAAATGATAGCCCCTTTCACATCCATTGAAGTTCCAGTTAAAAAGAAGGAGCGCCCCGATCAATTTGTAATCACAGTAGTGTGTTATAAACATCTAGGTGAAGAAGACAAAAAAAATATCAGCATCCAAATTGTAGATCTTAAATCGGCTGAAATATCGAAAGACTTGAAAGAAGCTCATTAAGTATGGTTGATGCCGGCAAATTGCTGTAGCTGTAGCCGGAAATCAATTCTCTATTTATAGCAAGCAATAAGAATGTTCATGAATTTCTCATGGCAAATAACTTTATGTTACAAAAAATAATAAAATTTGAAAGCACTTGTTTATCATGGTCCCGGAAAAAAAGCATGGGAAGAAAAGCCTAAGCCAGTAATAAAAGAGTCAACAGACGCCATTATAAAAATCCTGAAGACAACTATTTGCGGAACAGATCTTCATATCATGAAAGGAGATGTGCCATCGGTAAAAGATGGAAGAATTATCGGTCACGAAGGAGTTGGTATTATAGATGAGGCAGGCAATGCTGTCACCAATTTTAAGAAAGGAGATCATGTGCTTATTTCCTGCATCACCTCCTGCGGCAAATGCGAATATTGTAAAAAAGTAATGTATTCACACTGCGAAAAAGGAGGGTGGATATTGGGAAATGAAATTGATGGCACGCAGGCAGAATATGTGAGGATACCATTTGCAGATAATAGCCTTTATCATATCCCGGTGGATGCCGATGAAGAAGCACTGGTAATGCTCAGTGATATTTTGCCTACTGCTTTCGAATGTGGCGTCTTGAATGGACAAGTAAAACCAGGTGATGTTATAGCTATTATTGGAGCAGGTCCGATAGGATTGGCTGTGTTAATCACTGCTCAGTTTTATACACCGGCGGAAATAATTATGATTGATATTGATGACAATCGCTTACAGGTTGCTAAAACTTTCGGAGCAAATCAGGCTATTAATAGCAGTAATGAAAATGTTTTAGAAAAAGTAATGAGCTTCACAAACAGCAAAGGAGTTGATGTAGCTATAGAAGCTGTTGGCATTCCTGAAACATTTGAATTATGTGAAAAAATTATTGGTGCAGGAGGGCATATCGCTAATGTTGGCGTTCATGGCAAAAGCGTTAATCTTTATCTCGAAACATTATGGTCAAAAAATATTACGATTACAACGCGTCTTGTAGATACTGCAACCACTTCCATGTTGTTGAAAACTGTTTCATCCAAAAAAATAAATCCTGCAAAATTAATCACACATCATTTTGCATTGAAT
Source organism: Puia sp. (assembly GCA_035295505.1). Lineage (GTDB taxonomy): Bacteria > Bacteroidota > Bacteroidia > Chitinophagales > Chitinophagaceae > Puia. The sequence goes on from DATGIX010000096.1 coordinate 3,245, forward strand.
GACATTATTAATGCTTATGATACATTTCAGAATGCTGCAAAGGAAAAATCATTAAAAGTGATTTTGACGAATAATTAAATAATCTTCTATTAGTTAAATGACTTAGATAACAATTCATTTGAGAGATGATCTCTTGGTCTGCTAGTGAAGAAATTGATTTTGTATCAATTTGTTGATATAAAAAAGAGCAACCATTTCAGTTGCTCTTTTTATTTTCCTATCTGACTTTTATTATTGTTTCACAAATTTGGCGATCATGATTGTTTTCTTTGCAATTACGGCCTGAATAGTATAAGTACCGCCTCTCAAAGTTGTCAGGTTGATCGGTGTGCTGAAATATTCAGAAGGCTTGCTATATTCTTTAACCATATTTACTTTTCCGCGCATGTCATAAACAAACACCATCAATGTTCCGGTTGCACTGCTTGATATCTGCAGATTGATTGTTGATTGTGTCGGGTTCGGATACAATGTTAATGATGATGTTGCATTAGTGCGTGTGTTGTCGAGCACAGTTACTTTTACAGTATCCGTTGCTGTTGCTCCCAGGTTGTCCGTTACCGTTAGTGTGAACACATATACACCGGCAACAAGTGTATTAACTTTTGTTGTTACTGAACCTGATGAAGCTATATCAGAAGTGCTTGGTCCGCTCACCTGCGCCCACTCGTAATTAGTGATGCTTCCTGCGGGTGCAGTAGACGCGCTTCCATTCAGGATAACACTATTTGTCGGGAGTGCAATAGTTGTGTCTTTGCCTGCATTTGCGATTGGTAAAAGATTTGATTGCGATGCCGCTTTCACGGTGATCGTTACCACTGCTGTATCTGTTGCGCCTTTATTATCAGTAACAACCAACTGGAATACATAAGTGCCGATTTGTAAGCCAGTGATTTCCGGTGTAACTGTATTAGGATTGCTGATGTTGATTCCTGCTGACCCAGATGCTTCGCTCCAGCTATAATATGAAATAGTGCCGTCTGCATCAGATGATTTGCTGCCATCCAACATAACAGAATCAAGAGGCAATGTGATTGTCTGATTTGTTCCTGCATTGGCAACTGGTGCCTGATTAGATGCTGCAGCAGTGTTCACGGTAACGCTTACCTGAGCACTTGCAGTGGCGCCTTTGTTGTCAGCTACAGTAAGTTTGAAAACATATTGTCCGGCCTGCAAACCTGTAACAGTTGGTTTTGCAGTGTTTGCGTTATTAATCGTAACAGCTCCTGTTCCTGACGCTTTTGTCCAGGTATATGAAGCAATTGTTCCATCAGGATCATAAGACTTAGAGCCGTCAAGATTTGCAGTGCTTGTAGGCAATGTGATGGTTTGATTCACACCAGCATCAGCAATTGGCAATTGGTTAGCCGCTGCAAGCACATTCACTTTAACCTGAGCATTGCTGGTTGCGCCATCGTTATCAGTCACCGTTAACTGGAATGTGTATTGACCAACAACAAGGGATGAAACAAGTGGTGATGCAGTTGTTCCTCCGATGATGTTTGATGTTGAAGGCCCTGAAACCTGAACCCAATTGTATGATGCAATGGTACCGTCTGCATCGGATGATTTTGTTCCATCTAAAGTAACTGAATCAACAGGCAGCGTGATTGTTTCAGAAGAACCTGCATTTGCAACAGGTGGCTGGTTCAATGCAGCAGCGACTGTTATAGTGATAGAATCTGAAGCTGATGCTCCTTTATTATCGGTCACTGTTAATTTAAATACATATACTCCCTGTGCAAGATTATTGATTGCCGTGATAGCACTTGAAGAACTTACGATCGTTCCTTGTGAAGGACCAGAGACCTCAGACCACTTGTATGATGAGATAGTGCCATCAGGATCGATAGAAGCACTGCCATCAACTGTTACTGAATTAACAGGCAATGTGATGGCTTGGCTTGCTCCTGCATTTGCAATCGGAGGCTGATTAGCTGCCGGGACCACTGTGACTTTTACTGTTGCTTTTGAAGTTGCTCCGCTATTATCAGTTACAGTTAATTGGAAATAATATACTCCGGCTTTCAATCCTGAAGCTAATGTGGTAGCTGAATTGTTGCTTGCAATTGTTGCTGATGAAGGACCAAATGTTTGCGCCCAGCTATAAGAAACAACAGTTCCATCAGGATCAGAAGATTTCGACCCGTCTAATGTTACTGAGTCAACAGGCAGTATAATCGTTTTGCTTGATCCTGCATTGGCGATGGGAGCTTTATTAACTGCTGCTTTCACTGTCACAGTCAAAGAATCCTTATCAACATTTCCATTGTTATCAGTGACTGTCAGTTCAAAAATATAAGTGCCCTGAACAAGATTGTCGATTAATGTAGTTGCATTATTTGCATTCACAATTGTTCCCTGAGCAGGCCCTGAAACCTGTGCCCACGCATAGTTTGTAATTGTTCCGCTTGGGGCAGCAGATGCACTGCCATCTACATGAACTGAATCAACAGGCAATGTGATGGTTTGATTTGCTCCTGCATTTGCGATTGGATTCAAATTAGCAGCAGGGTTTACTGTTACATTTACTTCTGCTGTTGAGCTTGCGCCACTGTTATCTGTTACTGTTAACTGGAATACATATTGTCCCGCAATCAGAGATGAAACAGTTGGAGTTGATGTCGTTGCTCCGGTTATGGTTGCTGTTGAAGGCCCTGAAACCTGAGCCCAATTGTATGATGAGATCGTTCCGTCAGCATCAGATGATTTCGAGCCATCCAATGATGTTGAATTAACAGGAAGCGTTATGGTTTTACTTGCTCCTGCATTTGCAACAGGAGGCTGATTAGGAGCAGCGTTTACTATAATGGTTACAGAATCTGTTCCTGTTGCTCCATTATTATCAGTCACTGTTAATTTGAAAATATATGTTCCTTGCACAAGGCTGTTCACTATTGTAGTTACATTGGTTGCGCTCACAATAGTTCCTTGTGCAGGGCCTGATATTTTTGTCCAATTGAAACTTACAATATTTCCATCAGGATCTTTTGATGCGCTTCCATCCAATGAAACTGAATTGGTAGGTAATGTGATGGTTTGGTTATTGCCTGCATTGGCAGTCGGTGCCTGATTGACAGCAGGGTTCACGATAACTTTAACCTGTGCTGTTGCAGTTGCTCCTTTATTATCGGTTACTGTCAATTGGAATACATATGTTCCTGCAACCAGTGAAGAAACAGTTGGTGTTGCAGTTGTGCCTCCTGAAATTGTTGCTGTTGATGGACCTGAAACCTGTGTCCATTTATAAGAAGCGATTGTTCCATCCGGATCACTTGACTGAGTTCCGTCTAAAGTTGTTGAGCTCACAGGAAGCGTAATTGTTTTGCTTGATCCTGCATTAGCCACCGGAGGCTGATTTGGAGCAGCGTTCACAACAACAGTCATTGTATCGGAAGCCGTTGCTCCGCTGTTGTCAGTAACTGTAAGTTTAAATACATAAGTTCCCTGAACAAGATTAGTGATAGTTGTTGATACGTTAGTCGCATTTGTAATGGTGCCTTGTGCTGGGCCTGAAACTTTTGTCCAGCTAAATGAAGCGATCACTCCATCAGGATCTTTTGAACCGGAACCATCAACAGATATCGAGTTTGTAGGAAGTGTGATGGTTTGGTTCGCGCCTGCATTAGCAACAGGCGGCTGATTTGGTGCAGGATTAACAGTTACAGTAACTGTTCCTGTTCCTGAAAGACCACCATTGTCAGTTGCTTTTAACTGGAAAACATAAGTGCCTGCAACAAGCCCCGTGATATTTGTTTTAATTGCACTTGCAGTTGCGATAGTCGCTGTATTAGGACCTGAAACTTCAGTCCACGCATAAGAAGAAATTGTTCCTGTCGCATCAGTTGCAGTGCCTGTAAGTGTTACAGTGTTTACAGGTAGTGTTATTGTTTGAGCAGTTCCTGCGCTCACAACAGGTGGCTGATTGACTGCAGGATTAACAGTAACAGTAACTGTTGCTGTTCCTGAAAGTCCTCCATTGTCCGTTGCTTTTAACTGGAATACATAAGTACCTGCGATCAATCCTGATATAGATGTTGAAGTAGAAGCAGCACTACTAATCGTTGCAGTGTTGGCTCCTGAAACTTCAGTCCATGCATAAGAAGATATCGTTCCTGTTGCATCAGTCGCAGAGCCTGTTAATGTAGCAGAGCTCGTTGGCAGAGTAATAGTTTGATTAGAGCCAGCATTTACAACAGGAGGTTGATTAACTGCTGCATTAACAGTGACAGTAACCGTTGCCGTTCCCGAAAGCCCACCATTATCAGTTGCTTTCAACTGGAACACATAAGTGCCTGCAATCATTCCAGAAATTGATGTTGATGTTGAAGTAGCGTTTGCAATTGTTGCAGTGTTAGGACCTGAAACTTCAGTCCATGCATAAGAAGATATAGTGCCTGTTGCATCAGTTGCAGAACCTGTTAATGTAACAGAGCTTGTTGGTAAAGTTATAGTTTGATTAGAGCCGGCGTTTACAACTGGTGGCTGATTAACTGCTGCATTAACAGTGACGGTAACTGTTGCTGTTCCTGAAAGCCCGCCATTATCAGTTGCTTTCAACTGGAACACATAAGTACCAGCAATCAATCCTGATACTGATGTTGACGTTGAGGTAGCATTTGCAATTGTTACAGTGTTGGGACCTGAAACTTCTGTCCATGCATAAGATGATATTGTGCCAGTTGCATCAGTTGCAGAACCAGTCAATGTAACTGAGCTTGTTGGCAAAGTTATAGTCTGATTTGATCCTGCATTTGCAACCGGAGGTTGATTAGCTGGATTTACGGTAATCGTAACTGTTGCTGTAGACACATCGTTATTCGCATCTTTCACCTGAAGACTGAACACATACGTACCTGCTATGAGCCCTGTTGCTTTTGTGCTAACAGTATTTGATGAAGTTAATGTTGCTGTGCTTGGCCCGGAAGTTTGCGACCATGTATAAGAGCTTATTGTAGAATTCACCACAGTAGAAGCAGAGCCGCTTAAGCTTACTGAATCTAAAGGCAAAGTGATTGTTTGATTAGATCCTGCATTTGCTGTAACAAAGCTTGTACTTGAGGAATATTCTCTGGCGCCAACATCATACGCTGCGCCCTGAGGTCTTGGAATGCCTGCAATGTCAGATTTCACTAATGATGCAGTGTATCCTTTATCAATGACAGTCGAGCCTGTCTTAATATAGCAATTAACAGTGTCTGATAGCACACTCATTACCTGACCGGCGGTAAAGTAATAATTATTGCTTGTATCGGTTATTGTCTGTCCACTGGAATTATTATTGATAATTGTGTTTGCTCCATATTGATTATTAAACCCAAGACAGTTTCTGACTTCCATTTTGTATGTAAGGAAAGTGCCTATAATTACTATCGGGCACACGTAACCGTTCACATCAATTTTGTTGCCCACAGTCATGTTGTAAACATGAAAATCGCTTCCCCAAATGGAAGGCGTTCCCTTGCTTGCTGTGAGCTGTGTGGTATCCACGCGAATATCAACACCCCCATAAGCATTCGATGCAAGGTCAATCACATTGTAAATGTTTGTGACACCAGGCCCGTTTAATCCGCAGCCCCAGATTCTTGCCGTATATCCTCTGCCGCCATGCTTATAAATATTATGAACATTTCCATTTCCAAAGAAAACGATCATGCCTACATCGCCGCTTGGGTTCAAGCATGTTGCATCAACCTGCCAATCGTGAATGTCTGTGCGATATAGTCCGTTACAGTTAATCACCGTTCCATTGCTATAAAGTGTATCAATGATCATGTTGCTGAAAGTGATGCTATCTGCAACAACTAAAAATTGATTGGCAGTTCCATAAGATCCCTGATACAATACACCGGAAGAATGCATTTTGAAATGATCAAAAGTCGAATTCTGCAACTTGAGGCTTCCTGCCGTACCATCGTAGACATCGTTGCCGCTCCCATCTACAACGCTATTTTGTACGTTCCAGAATTCGCAATAGTTAATGCGAAGGCCTGATGCGTGAGGTGATGTAAGGTTTAATGCAATGCCATTAAAAACTGAGCCTGGTTTGCCAAATTGAAAACCATATGTAACACCAGATGCTCCAGTGCCTGAAATAGTAACATTAACTAACCCAACATCTAATGAAACAGTTCCGGTAAAAGTTACAATGCCTCCGTTGTTAATAATCGTGATGCCGTTAAGATTTGAGAAAGTTGCACCGCTATATGTGCCCGGCGCAATTGCGAGAACGTCGCCAGAGCTAAGGCCGCTCATAGATGTCTGCGAGATGTTACCGCTGCCACTTCCAATAACAACTGTTTTAGCACTCGCGCTGGAAGATGCACATATAATAAAAGCAAATAAAAATAAGGGAGTTAAGAAAATCCGAAGTGCAGATAGCCTCCGATTAATAGGGTAAAGGGTTACTTTCATAGTTGGATATTGAATTTTTCAAAGTGATACGAACATTAATTAAAAATCTTGTTGTTTACAAATATCTTACCAATAACTTTTTGTGTAAACAGCGGCAAAGATTTCCACACGGAAACAATCAAGCGCTTATTTTCAAAATCTTTGCCAAAAAAACAGAGTGTTAATAAAATGTGAGTATCCTAAGTGATAGTACGCAGAAAAACTTAGTGATTGTACGAGAAAAAATACGAGTTATTAAAAATAATTGTAAGAAATACATTTAATCTTTCGCAAGTATAAACTGTGGAGTCGGTTGAAAATTATTGCATTGCAAAAATGTTTTGAGCTATTTTTTTAAAGTGAGCGGTTGATTAATTTATTTAAAAAAAGTTTTTGCTCTTTTGTGTAACGTATTCAGATTATTTATCAATTTATATAATTTCATTTCCGAAACCTTTTGGCCCTTTGATCAGATTTTGTTAATAAATGCTGTCGAAAGCAATTAAATGTCTGAAAGACGTTTTTAAGAAGGGTATTCAGTTCAGGATAATTTAATAGCCTTTTCTTTTTCTTCTCTTTCTTCTGCCATCACTTTTAAATGATGGATGCTCACGTTAAGCTCGTAACCGATTAACAGTACAAGAGAGTTGAAATAAACGAGTATCATTAATATGAGAATAGTGCCGATAGATCCATACACTTTATTATAGGTGCCGAATTTATTTACCCAATAAGAAAATAAAAAAGTGATTACAATGATCAAAAAAGTCGCCAGCAAAGTGCCAGGTGAAGTGAGGCTCCATCTTTTTTTCACGGCAGGGGCATATTTATATACAAAAGCAATTGTGTAATAAAATAGCGGTATAATGATCACCCATCTTAAAGTTTTGAAAAGCCATTTAGCAGAATGACTTTTGATGCCCATCCATTTCAGCAGGTCTTTCAATAATTCATCCTGCGTAACTAAAATGATTACTGAGCCTATCAGAAAAATAATAACAAGCACAGTAAGCTTGATAGCCATCCATCTCGTTTGGAAAATATTTCGCCTGGTGTTATAGATAAGTGATTTGTTGAAAGAGCGCATAATACCCATCATTGCATTGGACGAATAAAAAATGGCAAGCAAAAAACCGAATGATAATAAACCAACTCTTGGCTTGTCCAGAAAATCTTCCAGAAAGCTCTTGATTAATAAATAGGTGTTTTGATTTGGTGTAATATCTTTTGTAATCAATAGCAATTGTTGTTTTATTTCTCTTGCGATTGGCAAATAAGGGATCAATGTGCAAAGAAAAATAGTGGCGGCGGGAATTGCAGTGAGAAAGCTGAATGAGACAGATCTTGCTCTGTCATTCAACCCAACTTTTTTAATTTGGCTGAGAAAAAATTTGATTACGTCATAAAGTGGCACACCATCAAAACCGGGCAGAATAATTTTTTTGCTTTTAGCAACAAGAAAGCGGAACACGGCAGAATTGTAAATCAGCCTTTCTATTTTTAACATTCCGGGCATTCGTTATTCTTATTGAATTTATTTTGATTGTTGCTTTGCTTTTTCCATTTCTATGTCCAATGCTTTTTGATATTCTTTTGCAAATTTCAGATGCTGCTCAAAAGTCTCGGAAAAATTGGAATAGCCCGAAAAATCTGCTTTGGCAACAAAGTATAAATAATTTGTTTTGGGCGAAGTCAATACGGCATCAATAGTTTCCTGCGAAGGAGTACATATCGGGCCTGGGGGAAGCCCTGTGTACTTATAAGTGTTGTAAGGCGATTCAACAGATAAATATTTTTCATAGATACGTTTCAGCTCAAAATTTTTCATGGCGAATTTTATCGTCGGGTCTGCCGAAAGTTTCATCCCTTTTGAAATCCTGTTCAAATAAGTGCTGGCTATAAGAGGCTTGTCTTCTTTTTTATTCGTTTCTTCTTCAATAATCGATGCAAGTATATACGCAGAAGCGGGAGTGAGGCTGTGCTCTTTTGCTTCCTGTTTTCTTTCTTCCGTCCAGAATGTTTGATATGCAGTAAAAAATTTTTTGAAAACCCGTGATGGCGTAGTGTTCCAGAAATAAGTATAGGTGTCAGGGAAAACAGCCGTCATTGCCGTGTTTGAATCAAGCCCATATCTTTTCAGCGTGTCAGTATTTTCTAAGAAATCCATCATGGAAGTTGAGTCACATTCAAAATGTTTTCCAATCGAAGATGCCAGGTTTTCTTTCGTACGGAATTTTGTGATGACGAGATTCACAGGAACCTGTCTTCCATTTTTGAGCATGCGAATAATATCAACCAGATCTGTTCCTTTCTTTATTTCATATTTCCCGGCTTTCACATTTGAGGAATAATTTGTTTTATCTGACAATAGTTTAAAAAAAAATGGACTTTTGATGACCTCATCTTTTCGCAAAACATCCACTACTTCATCATAAGTCATTCCTGTTTTTATATATAAAAAGTATTTTTCTTTTTCGAAAGCAGTGGCAGAGCCGAAGAATTGATAAGCAATAAATATAGCAGCAATAGCAATAAGAATAAAAACGCCAAGTAAAATTTTCCTGATCATAGGTGAAATATTGGTGGTTCAAAGTAAATAAAAAACCCTGCTTATTTTTAACGCAGGGTTCAAGTATTTATGAGAAAATATTTTTATTATTTTGTTGGAGGCAAAGTAACAGGCGCTGATTGATTATTTGCAGGAGCAGAAGAGGCATTCACTTTTGTGTCTCTTACCTGAACAGAACCTGATTTGTGAACAAAGAATGCAGAGAACAGGCAAAGGAGGCAAACTGCTGTAACAAGGACCCATGTGCTTTTTTCAAGCACGTCGGTTGTTTGCTTAACACCCATGAATTGATTGCTAAAACCAGCAACATTGCCAGCAAGACCGCCGCCTTTAGGGTTTTGTACGAGGATAACAAATGCAAGAAAAACACAAGCCAGTACAATCAGTATTACAAAAAGAATCGCCATATCAATGTGAGTTTAACTGTTCAATTTTGGCTGCAAAATAAGCGTTTTTAGAGGGATTAAGCAAACTTAATTTTTTATACAGGCTCATTGCATCTGCATTCCTGCCTTGCTTGGCGAGTACTTCTGCCATAGCTTCGGTTAAAACTTCTTTCTGCTGAATGGAATGCGCAGCAAAACCCTCTATAGCGGCTTGTTGCGCAGTCTCAACATTGCTTCCTTCCACTTCTTTCTGAGGCAATTTTTTCATTGTTTTCAGCCAGTCGGTGAAGCTTTTCAATTGTTTTCCAAACTTGTCTGCAGGAATTTCTTCAACTGAAAGCTTAATGCCTTGCGATGCGAAATAATCTACAGTATGATAAGGCTGAAAAACGAGTTCGTCATTATTATCAGTTGGTAATTTCTTCTCTTCAATTTTATTTTCAATAACAACAGCGTCTTGTTTTGGCTGCTGAGTCATTGTCAATACTTTTTTATTTTCTTCAACCGAAGCAATTTGTTTCGCTTCCAATTTTTCATCAGAGGAATTTTCCAATAACCACTGCATCCAGAAAGGATTATTGAAATAGAGGGAAGCTATTTTTGCTTCATCTAAAAAATTTTCTTCTTTCTGTGAGTACAACTTTTTTGAAAGCAAATAATGGCTCACGCTAAAAAAAGGATATTGAACACTTAACTCTTTTAACTGTCTGACAGAAACATCTTTCAGGGAATCGCTTTTGAAAATATGTTTTACTATGTTATGAGTATTTGCTGTCATTAAAACCTGATTTACCAGTTTGAAAAAAGACGGTTGAAAATATCATCGGGCAGGCTCGTGAGGATTTGCTGCAAAAGAGCTGGTTCCGCCTGGCTAAAGCTTGTGTTCGCATCAAAATCAAAATTGCGTGTAACGTCAGCCTCATAATTTTTCTTTTCGTCCTTGCTGTCACGGAAAGTAATATGAACGCCAACAGTTAAACGGTTAGTGGCGCTTTTTTGATTTGAAACGCTCGCAGTTGAAATGTCATAGCTCGAAACATAGGCGCTTACGTCCCAGTCTGCACCCGATTCTACCTGGGCAAGCCTTGTCTGGTTGTTTACTTTTTGTTTAATCTTATCGGTAAGCTGGGGGCTTAATTGTGGATTCACATATCTTGCCTTGTTCTCAATATACCCGATATGAATGGTCTTCACATCGGGCGGTATCGTTACATCTTTAAAAGAATATACGCCGCAAGAAACAAAAAGTAAAATGCAAGGCACGAGAAACAAGAATTGACTCCTTGTGAGCATAAATAATTTTTTAATAGCTATTTTCTTATTCATCAATATCATATTCTTTTAGCTTTCTGTATAAAGTGCGCTCACTAATTCCTAAATCTGATGCAGCGTCTTTCCTTTTGCTTTTATGTTTTTTGAGCGCTTTAATAATCAACTCTTTTTCTTTATCCATAATGTTGAGCGATTCTTCGACCTCTTCATGAGCATGTATATCATTGTTGTTGTTATGAAGAACAACCGGCTGCGATGAAGTGATTGCCGGCTGCGAAACTACAGGTTGAAATGAATCGTTTGTTTTTAATTCCTTTACTTCATTCGCAAATGCTGAATGTTGCAAAGAAGAGGCGATATTCGGGTCTCTCAGAATTTCAACAAACATTTTTTTCAGTTCTGTCACATCTTTTTTCATGTCAAAAAAAAGTTTGTACAGTATTTCTCTTTCATTCGCAAATTCGTGGCCGTTTGTACCACTTATATTATTTCCTGAAATCAACATCGGCAATCGATTTGAAGGTGTTTCAGGAATAAACCTTTTTAAAATTTCTGCTGTCACTTGTTTGTCTTGTGAAAGCACAGAAATCTGTTCCGCAATATTCTTCAATTCACGCACATTGCCGGGCCACGCGTAGTTAATTAACAGATTTTTCGCCTCCTCATCTAACTGAACAGGCGCAGTTTTATACCGCTCTGCAAAATCAACAGCAAATTTTCTGAACAATAATGGGATGTCTTCTTTTCTATCCCTGAGAGATGGAACCCTGATCGGAACTGTGCTTAAGCGATAATATAAATCTTCTCTGAATTTTCCTTTGTCAGTAAGCTCAAGCAAATCCTTGTTAGTGGCTGCAATCACCCTTACGTCCGTCTTTTGAACTTTTGAAGAACCAACGCGAATAAATTCACCGGCTTCCAGAACACGAAGCAATCTTGCCTGTGTTCCCAATGGCAGTTCACCAATTTCATCTAAGAAGATAGTGCCGCCATTCACTGTTTCGAAATATCCTTTTCTTGAATCAACAGCTCCGGTGAAAGATCCTTTCTCATGCCCGAACAATTCTGAATCAATAGTGCCTTCAGGGATGGCGCCGCAATTCACGGCAATAAAAGGATTGTGCTTGCGCGAAGAGAGTGAATGAATAATTTGTGAGAATGCTTCTTTTCCTACACCACTTTCACCGAATATGAGCACGGTAAGATCTGTGTTAGAAACCTGCGCCGCCACCTGCAATGCAAAGTTGAGCGTGGGCGAATTTCCTATTATTCCAAAACGATTTTTTATTGATTGAATTTCCATTCTTTAATTCCTTTTTCATGTTAACAATCATGGCCGTTGTTAGTTTAAGAGTGAATGGTGAATTATCAATCATAAGTAATAAGCTTTAATTATGTTTATTGACTATTCACAATTGACCATTCACTATTTCACTGCTTTTCCAATTAAAGTTGCCCCTGTGCAGCTTTCTACTTTCACTATGGCATAGTCGCCTTTCTCAAAATCAAAGCCGTTTTTTGGAAACACCACCACTTTATTTTGCGTGTTCCGACCTCTCCATTCTTCTTCGCTTCTTTTTGAATTGCCTTCAATTAAAACTTCGAACTCTTTTCCAATATCATTTTTATTGCTTTCCTGTGAAAGCAGGTTTTGCAATTTCACAATTTCTGCCAGTCTTCTTTTTTTTGTTTCTTCATCTATATCGTCTTTATATCGGCGTGCTGCAAGTGTCCCCGGGCGCTCGCTATAGAAAAACATATAGCTCATATCATATTTCGAAAATTCCATCAGGCTCAAAGTGTCCTTGTGATCTTCTTCTGTTTCCGTGCAAAAACCAGCAATAATATCAGAGCTGATGCCACATTCAGGCATCACTTCACGAATGCGTTTTATTTTTGCCATATACCATTCGCGTGTATAAGTGCGGTTCATCAGTTGCAAAATTCTTGTGGAGCCACTTTGCACAGGAAGGTGAATGTATTTGCAGATATTCTCATGCTTTTTCATCGTCTGCAAAACTTCTTCAGTGATATCTTTTGGGTGTGAAGTTGAGAAGCGAACGCGCACCAACGGATTAATGCTTGCTACTTTTTCCAGCAGCTTTGCAAATGTGATGGTCTCATCTTTTTGTTCGTCAATCCAATAATAGCTATCAACATTTTGCCCGAGCAATGTCACTTCTTTGAAACCGTTTTCGAAAAGGTTCTCGCATTCTTTGATAATGGAATACGCATCTCTGCTTCGTTCTCGTCCTCTTGTGAAAGGGACAACACAAAATGAACACATGTTATTGCACCCGCGCATGATGCTCACAAAAGCAGTCACGCCATTGCTGTCCAGCCTAACCGGAGAAATATCGGCATAAGTTTCTTCGCGGCTTAATAAAACGTTCACTGCCTTTTGTCCGCTCTCTGCTTCTTCAATCAGAAAAGGCAAAGTTCTGTAAGCATCCGGGCCAACAACCATATCCACCAATTTCTCTTCCTCCAGAAATTTTTCTTTTAATCGCTCAGCCATGCACCCAAGCACGCCGATCAACATCCCTGGCCGGCTTCTTTTTTGTTGCCTGAAAATATGAAGCCTGCTGCGTACAGTCTGTTCGGCTTTTTCGCGGATGGAGCAGGTATTCAGGAAAACCAGGTCAGCTTCTTCATAATTGCGCGTTGCGCCAAAACCGTTTTCATTCAGGATGGCAGCAACAATTTCGCTGTCAGAAAAATTCATCTGGCATCCGTAGCTTTCTATGTAGAATTTCTTTTTGTATTCATTTACCTCTTGCTTAAAAGGAGCAAATGCTTCGCCCTGACGGGTTTCATCATGCGCTTTATTTATTGCCAGATCCATCATTCTTTTATCGAAATTTAGGATGGCAAAGATAGCAAAGAAAATCTTTTTAATGACAGGTTGTCAGCGGACTTGTTTAATTAATAAAAGCATGTTTGATAAAGGCTGCTTTTAGTTACAACATCGCTGCTTTAATGTGTCGCTTGCCCCATTTGCCCCAATCTTTTAATGCGTCTTTCAATTGCAGATACATAGATGCATTAGTAACTTTTTTCCCTTTTGTCGGCACGATCAATGAAGCTTGGGAAACATCTTCATTGTAAACTTTTGTAGCAAACCATGTGATGTGCTCATGAGGAATGGCAACACCTAGAATCATTCCCGGTAAACCGGAAAAAGACTCAGGGCCACCGGGTGTTGTGATCTCATCCGTATAAAACGCAACGATATAAACAGAATCCATGATCAATGCATTTGCTCTTCGGCATTCAAAACCTGCAATATTTTTTGTTTCGTTCGTGATCTTCCATTTTATTTTACGAGCAGTATCCTGGACAAGAAACTTTTGATCAAAAATATTTTTCTCGCTGATAGCTTGTTCTTTTGAGAGATCGGTAAAAACAATATTGTCTTCTGCAGGTTCTTGCCAAAGTTTGTTATTGTCTGGATTATCTCTGCCCGGTTTATAAAGTGTTTTATTGTCATCGAAATAAAGATTGAAATAGATTGATTTGAATTTCGGGGTCATTTTTTTCGCGAGCTCCTTCCATGTGTCATCATCATCATCGTCTATCTGCGCATAGAGGTTTACTTTTCTTTCAAACTCTACTCTTCCATGAGAAAGAAAAATAGAATTTTGAGAATGGGCATGCGTATAAAAAAATAAAACAATTGCTGTCAATAATAATTTCATGTCTTTCATAATAGATGGTTTATTGATCCTGACCGGGCATTTTTGTTCCTGCTTTTGTAAAGTTCCATGTAATGCCCAACAAAAAATATCTTCTAATAGTGCTATAAGTGTTTTGTGTGATAAAGTTACTATTGACTGACCGACTAAAACCCTTGTTTTGGTCGAGCAGGTCATTCCCTATTATTTTTATCAAGAGAGCATCGTTCTTTAAAAATTTTTTTCCGATCCATCCATTCCATAAAATAACATTGGTGTTGGTGTTGAATACGGGCGTTTTTTGTCGGATATTAAAATCGCAGTCGGAATGGATCTGGAATTTCAATGGAAGGAAAATGTCAAAGTTTGGGTTGATGTCGAATGTCCAATATTTTGTTTGAATGTTTTCCTGAACAGATGATTGGCTGCTCGTATGTGTTGCATTGAACCTCAAATTGAATTCGTATTTTTTTTCTTTGTATTTGCTCACGCTCCATCCCAAAGTCATGTTATTGCTGTTTGTTGCATTCAAAACGTTGTTGACCACACTAAGATTTCTATTGTATGAATAAGCACCGTTAAAGCCAAATCTCAGGTCAATTTTTTTTATTTTGAAACCATAATCCAAATTGGTTGAGAAATCACGATCGCCGTTGAGGTTGATGGCTTGGTTCACCCTTCTTCCAAACGAATCAACATAATAGCTACTACTTATGCTGTTTTGCGGGAAGCCATAAGTTGCATAAAGCCATATCGATCGATCGCTTAACACTTTGAAGTCATTAAAATACAGCGTCACTCTATTCGCAAATGCGGGCTTTAGATTTGGATTGCCAATCGTGATATTCAAAGGATCTTTGTTAGTAGCAACAGGTTGGATCTGTTGGATATTTGGCTGTTGGGTGTTGCCATTATATCTCAATGAAATGCTTCTGAAATTGCTGAACTGATATCTTAACGATGCCTGAGGGTACCAATTGACAAAATTTCTTTTTGCCAAAGAATCTGTCTGTTCATTCGTTTGGTTGAAGTTTGTGAAACCGGCATTGGTTCCGAAATTAAATTTTAATTTTTTGCCAAAAAAGTTATAATTGACACCACCTCTTTGAGTGAAAATATTAAAGGTGTAATCGTTGCTATAAACACTATCGAGTTGCGAATATTTTCCGGTATTATCCTTATTAAAGGAACTCAGCGCAGAATTGCTATTGTTCACGATCACGCCGTAATTGAATGTAAGCGCCGATATTTTGCTCAATGGCTCCGTGTATGTCAGTTTTGAATCGAGCAAAAGATTTTCGGTATGATTTGTTTTGTATTGATCCGTGATTTGCGACTGAGAAAGATTCCCATCCAAAAAGAAATTATTATCCGCATATAGATAGCCGGTGGAATTGTTGCTCGTATAATTTTCCGTCAAGCTGAACGATAATGTTCTTCCTTTCTTTTTCAATTTCTTTTTGTAGAGCAGGCTGCTGTTAACGGTTCGCTTATCATCGACAGTCGTGGTTTTATTATATCCTTGGTTCACTAATGAGCTATCACTTGCACGTGCTTCAGAAGAATCGATAGAATTGGTGTTTTTATGATCGGTCCCGCCGTCGGCTGTTATTTTAATCGAAGAAGTGGAATCGATCTTCAATTCATACATCCCATTCAGCCTGTTCCTTAAAATACGGTTATTGAAAAGTTGTTTTGAATTGTTGTAATAAAAAGTATCAGGAAGAATAAACTGGGAATTGGTATTGCTTCCGCCATTTACATTTAATTGCAACATTTTATAATTGAGATTGACATTTTCTTTGTCGTCATTCCATTTATCGTTATAGTGCAGGCCTCCGGTTTGAACAAGCGGATATCCCTGACCGTTATATCTGCCGTCCCAGGAGTCAAGTTCATCGCCCCCACCGCCGATGATAAAAAAGCCATCGCCATTGTCATCAAAATCAGCGCCGGCAAAAGGGTTGCTGCCATAGTTGTTTTGGTCTTGCCAATTCAATCCAGATGTTCCTGTGTTCGATACGATTCCATAAACTGCAAATTTTTTCTTGTTCTTAAAATAATTGAACATAAGTTGATTGTCATGATACCCATTTGTGCCTGCACTTGCATTTGCCTTTCCAAAATAACCATTCTTTTTTCCGTCTTTTAATTTTAGGTCGATGGTCTTTTGTTCTTTCCCATCATCTATTCCCGTGAAAGTTGACTGATCGCTTTTTTTATCATATACCTGAACGCGATCAACCATATCGGCACGTAAATTTTGCGTGACCAATGTCGGATCGTCGCCAAAAAATTCTTCACCATCCACCAAAACTTTTTGCACTTTCTGCCCTTGTGCAGTAATCGAACCATTTTTATCAACCTGAATCCCTGGTAATTTTTTTAATAGATCTTCAACAGTCGCGTTGGGTTGCACACGAAAACTATCTGCTTTGTATTCGGTTGTATCTCCTTTTATTTTTATGGAGGCTATCTGCTGTCGGATAACCACTTCTTTTAATAATTGTGCTTTTTGTGTCAATGATATATTGCCAAGTTTTATTTCCGAACTGTCGGCAATAGCAATGGTGTCTATATAATCTGCATATTTTGGATACGTAATGAGAATAATAAATTTTCCTGATGGCAAATTCTTCAACGAAAAATTTCCCTGCTTATCAGTTCGAGTGAAACCTGTGAGAACAGAATCGGATTTGCGGAGAATAAGTACAGCACTATTTGTCAGATTTTTTTTTTCGGAAGAGTCAATGATTGATCCGGAAATGGAAGCTGATTGCGAAAATCCTGTTTTTGAAATAGCAATAGTAAGAAGGATGAGGGCAGTTAGTTTTTTCATGTAGTATTTTAAGGTTAAGGTCAACAGTTAATGATACCTGTCAGTAAAAAGCGAATATCTTGTTTCAAATATCAATTAAAAAATAACTGATATGCGCTCCTGAACTCTTAATTTTACGTTAAACAGTTTTATTCTTAACGACTGCTTAAAGCCATTCTATATGAGCGACGAAAAGAAAAAATCCATAAAAAAGGTCAAAGAAAAAAAAGAAGAGCCTGTTCAGAAAGAAAGCACAACTATCAAAACAAAAAAAAAGCCTACGGACAATCATCAGCGTTATGAGGATATTCATTTTGTAGATTCCACCAAAGCAGTTTGGAATTATTCTTTATTTTCTGATGAAGACATCAGCAATTTCCAGAATGGCACACACTACAGCGTATATAATTTATTCGGGGCTCACCAACGTGAAGTGCTTGGTGTTCAAGGATATTATTTTGCCGTGTGGGCACCAAATGCGACTTACGTTTCTGTGAAAGGAAATTTCAATGACTGGAATAATGATTCACATCCTTTGTTTGTAAGGCTGGATAAATCTGGTATTTGGGAAGGCTTCATCCCGAATCTTGGCAAAGGCGAAATTTATAAATACCATATTCATGGTTTCAAAGGAGCAAAGCTGGATAAGGGCGATCCTTATGCAAATTTCTGGGAGAAAAGGCCGCTCACTGCTTCCATTACCTGGGAGCTTTCGTATGAATGGAATGATGAAGAATGGATGAAGAAAAGAAAAAAGCATAATTCTCTGGAAGCGCCGTGGAGCGTTTATGAAGTTCATCTTGCAAGCTGGATGCGCCCTGATAAAAATGATGAAGAAACATACAACAGTTATGATTTTTTCCGTGAAAATTTAGTTCCTTATGTGAAAGAAATGGGTTTCACGCATGTGGAGCTGATGCCCATCATGGAACATCCATTTGATGGAAGCTGGGGATATCAGGGCACCGGATATTTTGCGCCAACTTCCCGTTACGGCGATCCACAGCAATACATGGCAATGGTAGATGCATTTCATCAGGCAGGCATTGGTGTTATCCTTGATTGGGTGCCTTCTCATTTTCCCTATGATGCGCATGGGCTTTATATGTTCGACGGGACTAACACTTATGAGTATGCGGACATGAGAAAAGGCTTTCATCCTGACTGGAACAGTTATATTTTTAATTACAAGAGAGGGGAAGTAAAATCTTTTCTGATCAGCAGCGCTCGTTTTTGGATGGATAAATTTCATAGCGATGGCATTCGTGTGGACGCAGTAAGCTCAATGCTCAAATTAAATTATTCAAGAAAAAAAGGCCAGTGGGAGCCGAATGAATATGGAGGTGATGGCAACCTTGAAGCAATTGCTTTTATTAAAGATCTGAATGAAACTTTGTTCAGGGATTTTCCGGATATACAAACGATTGCAGAAGAAGCAACGGATTGGCCAGGCGTGAGCAAGCCTACTTTTGCAGGCGGCCTTGGTTTTGGCATGAAATGGATGATGGGCTGGATGCATGACACGCTTGATTTCTTTAAGCTTGATCCCATTCATCGCCAGTTTCACCAGGATAAATTTTCTTTCAGCATGATGTATTATTACGATGAAAATTTCATGCTTCCGCTAAGTCATGATGAAGTGGTTCACGGCAAATCACCCATGCTTTTCAAAATGCCCGGCGACGAATGGCGAAAGATGGCAAACCTCAGATTGATGTATACTTATATGTTCACTCACCCTGGAGGAAAATTATTGTTCATGGGGGATGAGTTTGGCGCCACAGATGAATGGAACTACAAAACTGAGCTGCAATGGAATTTACTTCATTATGATGCGCACCGTTTGCTAAGGAATTGTGTTGCCGATCTGAATCAATTATTGAGAAATGAGCCAGCTCTTTATGAAAACCAGTTTACTATTTACGGATTTGAATGGATTGACCTTAACCATCGTCAAGAAAGCGTAATGGTTTATAGAAGAAAAGGGAAGAAGCCGAAAGATGATGTGCTTATTATTTTGAACATGACACCAGAGGCGCGGATGAACTGGAAAGTTTATACTTATGGCAAAGCTGCATGGAAGGAAATATTCAATAGCGATGAGCAAAAATATTGGGGCACCGGGAATTTTTCAAACACTGAAATAAGCACTGTGTTAGTGGATAAAAAGGAGAAAGTGTACGAAATAAATCTGCATCTTCCACCGTTAGGTGCTGTGGTGCTCAAATAGGGGAAATTTTATTATAAAGATTTTATGAATTTTTGGTAACAAACTTGCAAAAGAGTTTGCTTTACGTTAATTTTATCAATCCGAAATCCCTGATATCATGAAAAACGCCGTCTTGCTTTTCCTCTCCACCATTTTATTGCTTCAGTGTGCCCATTCTCAATCAAAAGATAGTTCTGTAGCTTATTACAAAAAAGGCGTTCTTGAAAAAGATGCTCGTCGATGGATGGTTTCATTCAACTATCTTCAAAAATCAGTTCAATACGATTCAAATAATGTGGATGCAGAAAGAGAACTCGGTCTCGTTTCGCTTGAACTCAGGAAGTATGGCAATGCAGAGATTGCATTCACAAAAGTCCTTTCATTGCAAAAAGATGATACCACTGCGATTGTAAATCTTGCTAATCTTTCTTTTTGGACACATCAATGGAAGCAGGCTATTGCGTATGCGCAAAGGGCTCAGCAGGTTCATGCAGGAAAAAACTGGAACTATAACATTGCTAAAAGCTATTACCAGCAGGAAGATTTAGGACAGGCTTTCAAATATTTTCAGGCTGCTGCAAAAGAAGATTCTACAAATGCTGAAATACCATATTTAATGGCAAGAAATTTTGTCGATATGGATAACTACAAAGCTGCAGTTCCATTTTTTCAAAGAGCAATTGCGCTCGATTCCACCAAGAGCCAGTGGATGTATGAATTTGCTTTAGTGCTTGCAACAATCCCGAATGATAAAATGGCCATCCAGTATTATTTGCTGGCTGCTGATAAGGGTTATAAAATAGATAACGATTATTATGAGAACCTTGCAGATTCATATATTGCAATGGGACAGGGGCAGAATGCGATTGATCTGATGCTGAAAGTACTTGATAAAAAACCCGCAGACCCGATTTTATTATATGGCGTTGCTGATGCTTATTACCACATGAAAAAATATCAGGATGCCATTGATTACTGGGACAAAATCTTGTACTATGATAAAGAAAATTCAAAAGCACTTTACATGATTGGCATGGCTTACCAAAAGAAAGGTGATACTGACAAGGGAAGATTGCTCTGCGATAAAGCTATTGCAATGGATCCTTCTCTCAAGAATCTCAAACAGGAAAAAAGCGGAATGGGACTTTAGAAAAATTTCGGATTGTGAATTTTATCATCGTGGATTTCCTTTTATTGCTTACTTTATAAATAAAAATCGCTATAAAGCGCGCATCGTGTTAACTACAATGCGCGTTTTATTTATTATCAATCTGAATTGAAACAATCCGTAAATATCAAATCCGCAATCCGAAATTTTCCTCACATTCTTTCCGGAACTCTAATCCCGAGTAACGCCATTGCAGTTTTCAAAACGTTTGCTGTTAGCTGCGATATTTGTAAGCGTAATTCTCTTTTTTCCTGAGTTTCTGCTTTTGCAATAGAATGTTCCGCATAAAAAGAGTTGAAATTTTTTGCAAGATTAAATGCATAACCTGCAATCACCGATGGATTCATTTCATAGCAAGCCTGTTCTATTATCGAAGGATACTTTTCAAGATCGACTATGAGTTTTTTTTCAAGGATAAGTAAACTTCTTGTCTGTTGTTCCTTGTCTCTTGATTCTTGTTTCTTTAAACTTGATTCTTGTTCTTTTCTTAAAATCGATTTTATCCTGGCGTGTGCATATTGAATAAAAGTTGCAGTGAATCCATGTAAGTCGATGGATTCTTCCGCATTAAAAATCATTCTTTTTTTAGGATCCACGCGGAGCAGAAAAAATTTTAACCCGCCAAGCCCGATGATGTCATATAAATTTTTTAATTCATCATCAGAAAACCCTTCTGTCTTGCCTTGTTCTTTTGTTTTCTTTTCTGCTTCTTTCACCATTTCATCAACAATGTCATCTGCATCTACGACATTTCCTTCTCTTGTTTTCATCCTTCCCGACGGAAGCTCAACCATTCCGTAACTCAGGTGAAAAATATTTTCTGCAGAAGGAATTTTTAATTTCTCGCAAATCAGTTTCAGTACTTTGAAATGATAATTCTGTTCATCGCCTACTACATAAATACTTTGATCGCATTTATATTCTTCGTATTTATTTACAGCTAAGCCAATATCCTGGGTAATATAAACTGCTGTCCCATCTTTCCTCTGAACAATTTTTTCATCAAGACCATCTGCGGTCAGGTTAATCCAAACGCTGCCATCTTCTTTTTTGTAGAAGACTTCTTTTTCAAGACCAAACTGCACTAATTTTTTCCCGAGCAAATAAGTATTACTCTCATAATATATTTTATCAAAATCGCTTCCAATCCTTTTATAGGTTTCATCAAAGCCACTATACACCCAGCCGTTCATTTTCTTCCATAGCTCTATTATATCAGGTTTTCCTGCTTCCCAATCAATCAACATTTGTTGTGCGGCTTTCATTAATGGCGCTTCTTTTTCCGCCTCATCTTTATTCACTCTATTCTCAACTAATTCTTCAACTTGTTTTTTGTATTCATCATTGAACTTCACATAATAATCGCCCACAAAATGATCACCTTTTGTGTTGGTGCTTTCCGGCGTTGCCCCATTGGCATAAAGCTGCCATGCGATCATGCTTTTGCAGATATGGATACCACGATCATTTGCAATGCAGGTCTTTACTGTTTCGAAACCGTTGGCTTTATAAATTTCTGAAATGCTCCATCCAAGAAAATTATTGCGGAGATGGCCTAAATGCAATGGCTTATTTGTATTCGGTGAAGAATATTCTACCATTACTTTCTGACCGTTATTTACTTTCTTGCCAAAATTGATATCAGAAAAATTTTGTTGAAGAAACGAACCCCAATAATCCTCGGAGATAGTTAAGTTGAGAAATCCCTTGATGACATTAAAATTTGAAAACAATAATGGTTGCTTTTCAACTAATAACTTGCCTAACTCATTCCCCAAAACTTCAGGAGATTTTTTTAGGCTCTTTACAAAGGAAAAAAGAACCACAGTATAATCGCCCTCAAATTCAGGTTTGGTTTCATTTACAAGAATGCTCTTTCCATCTATCTGAAATTGATAATGTTCTTCGAGTGTCTGTTGAACTGATTTTCTAATCTCGTAAGTAATATCCATTAATTTGAAAATTGGCTGCAAAAATAATATTAATAGACCAGCTTGGAATAACTGGAATTGAGAACCAGCACACATACTTCATTATTTAAGCCTTAAAGAAGTGATTGTTAATAGCTCTTTAACTAAGCAAACCATGAATTTGTACTATTTTTGCGCGATTAACGTTAAAACAGGATGCCGAAAAACCTTATTACGAATTTTATTGATTTCTTTTATCCGCCTTTCAGAAAACTGATGCCTCTTCAGACATTTCGTTATGCGGCTTGCGGAGGTGCTAATACGCTGCTGGATATTTTCGTCTTCTTTATCAGTTACAATTTTATTTTTCAAAAGAGGATACTTGACCTCGGGTTTATTGCTTTTGAGCCATATATTGCTGCCTTCATAACAGCTTTTTGTGTGAGCTTTCCTGTCGGCTTTCTATTGATGAAAAATATTGTATTCACGCAATCAACTTTGCATCGCAGGGTTCAATTATTCAGATATTTTTTGCTGGTAGTTGTTTGCATTTTGCTCAATTATGTATTTATTAAATTCTTCGTTGAGAAATTGCATTTATATCCTACTGTGGCAAAAATTTTTACCACAATTATCGTTGTTTCTTTTAGCTATCTCACTCAGAAGAATTTTACTTTTAAAGCAGAGGAAGCGAAAGCATAGTTGAATCAGTTGAAAAGTAAGTTTCTTTCACGTTTAATTATTAATATTTGATACAGCTTGCGCTCTGCTAAATCAATATTTCTTTTACTCAAAGAATAAGAATATAAAATGAAAAAACCTCTTTGCACAAGCAAAGAGGTTTTTTCATTTGGTCAAATATTCTATTAATGCTTAATAATTTTTTGAGATACAGTGCTGCTGTTTGTAACAAGTTGCAGGATATAAACACCAGATTGCAGATTTGTGAGATTGCTCAATGGTAATATATTTTGACCTTGCTGTAAAGTTACTGGTATGCTCATTATTTTTTGTCCGCTAATATTAAACAGGTGAATAGTCGCATCTTCATTTTTATCATTTGTTACCGTCACTTTGATGCCTGAGGCAAAGGGATTGGGATAGACCGAGAAGTTTGCAGACATGGAAGATCCATCCAAGCGAAGAGCTACTATTTTGCTATAGTTGATGTTGCCATCAATATCTACTTCTTTCAACCTGTAATATACAACTCCGGACAAGCCGTTAAGAGGATCTGTGAACTGATAATTTTGCAAAGTGTTTGTATTTCCACTTGCGGAAACACTGCCAACTTTTTCAAAATCTGTTGCGTTTGTGCTTCTTTCAACATCAACATAATTGCTGTTGACTTCTGTTTCAGTGCTCCACTGAACCAGGGCATTGTTGCCTTGTTTTGTCACACTGAATGAAGCCAAAGTAATAGGCAATGTTGTTTTCGGAGGGAAAATGTTTGTTGCCAAATCAGTAAATCCTGAACCATTATATGCAAGCCTTGTTTTTACTGTTCCTGCGCCTGCAGTATTAATAGTAGTCGCATCAATAAAATACAAACCATTAGAAGTTGAGATGTACATAGAACCTGCGGAATCGAATGCACAGCCATTTACGCTTCCGGTAAAGTTGTTGCCATTAGGGTCAACTAACGTCCATTTTCTTGTAACATAATTTATGTTTAAAGATGGATCCATAGTGTATATGTATGTATTGTTATTAGCATCATTTGCTAAAGCATACATAATCCCTCTTTTATCAAAGGCAAGGTCACCACTTCCAAATGTGGCTGCAGAACCACCGCCTTGTACTCCAACGTTGCTATTTATTACAGTAATAGCAGTTGAATTAAGTTGAGCCGCAACAAATCTTGCCAAATAAAGCGTGCTGCTATTGTTACTTGCCAAAATCCAGCCATATCCTGAAGGGTCTATTCCAAGTCTCACAAACCCCAGATTAGAATTGTCGTTACTGCCATTAATATCTATAGTTGCAACGCTTGTCTGACTGGAGCCGTCATGTTTCATCGCATAAAGAGTTACGTTTCCGGTGTTAGTAACATTAGGCATAAAATAGAAATAACCTGCAATGTCCTCACCCAGTGCTGCAGAAGTAGTTGCTGCGCTAATACTGCTAAGGCTATTCATCCCATTAATCACCATTCCGCTATGAGCAGAATCAGTTCCAATCGCAAAACCTGTGAATGCTGTTCCTGATGAAGAAAGTGCGAATAAATTGGTTGGGTATGTGGTTGTAGAACCAGAATTAACAGTTACAACTACATTAGCTGATACATTATTGGTAGCTGATCCATATTGGCACATATAGCCTGCAGTCACTGTAAAAGTATAAGTTCCTGCCACTGTGAAACTGACATTGGTTGAAGAGGCATTTGGAGATGCAATAGTAGCCGGAACGGGGTCAGAAGATGACTCAGTCCATGCATAATTTGCTATCGTATTCCCGTTCGCAATGAAAGAACTGTTCAATGTTACTGAAGATGTCGGTAATGTTATCGATGAAGGGCTCGCACTTGCGGTTATTGACGAAGCCGGGTTCACATAAACCATCGTTGCTGATGATGTTGCGGAAGAGCTTCCTCTATTTACCGTAACAGTTACGGAATAAGACCCGGGATTAGTGAATGTGCCTGAAGTCGAAGAGCTGCTTGAGCTGGTTGAGCTGCTTGACGGGCTAAATGAAACTCCCGATGATGGGGACGAAGCCCATGAATAAGTATAGCTGCCAGATCCGCTGTAGCCGCTACTTCTTGATCCGGTGAAAGAAACATTCCCTCCGCTTGCAATAGAAGCTGAGGAGTTGGGGTTTGTTATGGAAGCTGTTTGGGCGATTAATTTTTCCACCGAAAAGCCAGCTAAAACCATAATTAAGAGGTAAAACTTTTTCATCTTAATTTCTTTTTGTTATAAATGGTGTACAAATCCGGCTATAAGCCGTTGGCATTCAGCGGAAAAATGGAGTTAATATGTTTATAAAATTGAACTAAAGAAACTGTGGGATTTCAAATGAATATGGGCACGTTGTCAAATCTTCAGGTGGGATTTCAGGGTAGGTATGGAGTTATAAGCGATAAATAGGAAATCTTAAGTTGGGGTAATTCAGTGTGAATATGGAGTACGTATCAACAAAAACTTTAAGGGTGGTAATTCAGGGTAGGTATGGGAGATATAAACTGAGTATAAAAGTATAAAGCGTTTTTGGATTATGCAATAGCCGAAGCAATAATTTAAAAATTATAATAAGAAAATCATCTCAATTATTTTATAATCAATTAATTGGGATATTTTTAAAACTTCGTTGTGTTCTTTTATTTCACGCCTTTTGCCGGATTCCAGGAGCCTTGTAGTTTGCGGATATAAAGTATTTGCCCAATATGGTAAGCATTGTGCGTGCTGATATGAGCAATAATACCATACCATTTTTGGAGCTTTGCCTCATCTGCTTTCTCAATAGATTGTTCCCATTTCGTCAAAACTTCATCTAATTTCTTAACGGTGGCAGCCCAACTACTTTTATCAAAAGTCGCAAAAGTCTCATCATTATTGCCATTGAAAGGAACAGGTTTTTCGCCGTTAAATTTTGCAAGTTCTTCATCATCCCAAAAAATCAAATGGTTCACCAACTGCCCGATGGAATGATTGGAAGTGTCCTGTCTCCACATTGCTTGTTCTGGTGTTAGCCCATCGAGAGCTGGGATTGCCGGCACAAACCATTCTTGTTTATTATGGGTCGTTTTTAATTGGTCGAGCAAAATGGATTTTAAAGTAGGAGCAGTTTTATCTTGTGAATAAGAAGAAAGAAATGCAAAAGCCAATAGCGGAAAGAATATCTTTTTCATGTTGGATTTTTTTGAAAGTTAGTCAATATTATTTTCTCCCAATGAAAATTTGATTGCCATTCAGCAAAAACTGTAATAACAAAATAGTAATGTGCGTAAAATAAAAAAGCGGCAATCAGCCGCTTTTAAAATATAAAACAGTGTGTCGATTATTTTTGAAGCCCGTTCAATAATTTGAGCTTTTGAAATGCGCAGGTAACTCCGTTCAACTGATAGCCAATCATTTTCTTCAGGCTGTCGTAGATATAAGATTCATCCAGAACTTCTTTATACATTTTCACCAACAGTTTTTCACTTTTTTCACAGGCATCAAGCACGTTTTCTTCCATTATTTTGATTCTTGATTTTTTTGGAGTGCCTGGTTCTTTTGATTCTGTTTCACCCCCAAGGCTACGGATGAGCGAGCTTAATTCTGTTGCGTATTGGTTGTTCTCAACTGCGAGACTGATGATTGCCTGATGGAGCTGTGTGTTCTTAATGCCTGATGCGAATGTTTCGAATTTTTTCTTTGCTTCCTGAACTGCGTGAAGCAGTTGGTTCAACTTATTGACAGTGTGTAGCTGTGCTAAATTTTGTGGATTAGTTGGCATAACAAGAGTTTTTCAGGTAAGATAATAAGTTGCTTTACGGATAACACTTAATTGTTTCAATTATTGTACCAGTTTCCGAAAAAATAGGCACAAAACGGCTATCGTAGAATAACGATAGCCGTAAATTAGCCCTACGCAAGGTGAAGATGAAAAGGGTTCAGTAACCATCCAGGCTTTATCGGTCAGTCTAATAAGTTTTTACCTGATTTTTTCCTGGTCTCTTAGCAAAAGGAAGTATGCAAAGACAATCAGGAAGAATAGAAATACCGAAAGCACATATTCCAATGTCTGTATGGTGTTGATGTAATTAGAAAGATTATTGTCCATATTTTTTGTGGTTTAAAATATTGATTGTTGAATTTATTCTACGCAAAGAGCCCAACACGATAAGGAGTTTTTGCAATGGAATTTCTTATTCAGAAAATTGTTATTTAATAAAGAATTAATCATAGAGTACAGGTTCAGTTTTTTGCAGAATTGTTCTGTCTGAATTTTTCAGGGTTCGTTCATAAACCTCAGATAAAATGGTTCAGAGATGATTAAGTAGGGGGGTAAGCCTTAAAGAGAAAGATTCAAGTTTTGGCGCCGTCTTTTGTCAGTCTCAAATGATGATGTAAAAATATTCCTGTGAGCATTACTAAACAAGCGTGAGCATACTGAATGTGCAGGAGTATGTGAACTATAAATTATCGGTAGTTATACCTTCATAAATAACTCAAGAAAAGGGTCTCTGCCATTTTTTCACTTTGCGCCTAATGGCATAATCATTGACAACTAAAAGAGAACATTAAATTCAATTAAAATGGGAAAAATAATAGGAATTGACCTTGGAACAACGAACAGTTGCGTATCCGTGATGGAAGGAAACGAGCCGGTAGTGATTGCAAATGATGAAGGCAGGCGCACAACCCCGTCTGTAGTTGCTTTCCTCAAGAACGGCGAGCGCAAAGTTGGCGATCCGGCAAAACGCCAGGCTATCACCAACCCGAGAAACACTATCATGTCAGTAAAGCGCTTTATGGGGCGCAGATTTGATGAAGTGACAAATGAAATCAGCCACTGGAGCTATAATGTAGTGAAAGGTGACAATAATACTTGCCGTATTGACATTGACGGCAGGCAATATACGCCGCAGGAAATCTCTGCCATGATTCTTCAGAAAATGAAGAAAACGGCTGAAGATTATCTGGGTCAGGAGGTAACGGAAGCTGTTATCACAGTTCCGGCATATTTCAACGACGCGCAGCGTCAGGCAACCAAAGAAGCAGGTGAAATCGCAGGCTTAAATGTTCGCAGGATTGTGAACGAGCCAACTGCTGCGGCATTGGCTTATGGTCTTGATAAAAAACATAAAGACGAAAAGATTGCGGTGTTCGATTTGGGTGGCGGAACTTTTGATATTTCCGTTCTTGAATTAGGCGATGGCGTTTTTGAAGTGAAATCAACCAATGGTGACACGCATCTTGGTGGTGATGATTTTGACAAGCTGATTATGGATTGGCTTGCAGAAGAATTCAAGAAAGATGAGAACATTGATTTGCGCAAAGACCCAATGGCTTTACAGCGCTTGAAAGAAGCTGCTGAAAAAGCAAAAATCGAATTATCCTCTTCCAGCGAAACAGAAATCAATCTTCCTTATATCACAGCAGTTGATGGAGTGCCTAAGCACTTAGTGAAGAAATTAACGCGTGCAAAATTTGAACAACTTGCAGATGCTTTATTTGAAAGATGTTTGAAGCCTTGCGAACAGGCATTGAAAGATGCAGGTTTATCTGCTTCAGAAATTGATGAAGTGATATTAGTAGGAGGAAGCACACGTATTCCAAAAGTGCAGGAAATAGTAGAGAAATTTTTTGGCAAGAAACCAAATAAAGGAGTGAACCCTGATGAAGTAGTTGCTATTGGTGCAGGCATACAAGGTGCGGTATTAACAGGAGAAGTAAAAGATGTATTATTGCTCGATGTAACTCCGCTTTCTCTCGGTATCGAAACCATGGGTGGCGTGATGACAAGATTGATTGACAGCAACACGACTATTCCTACCAAGAAATCTGAAACATTCTCAACAGCGAGTGATAATCAGCCCGGCGTACAGATTCATGTGCTGCAAGGTGAGCGCCCGATGTCAAATCAGAACAAGAGCTTGGGAATGTTCAACCTTGATGGTATTCCGCCGGCTCCGCGTGGCGTTCCGCAGATTGAAGTAATATTTGATATCGATGCGAACGGAATTCTGCATGTTACAGCAAAAGACAAAGGCACTGGCAAAGAACAAAAAATCAGAATTGAAGCAGGCAGCGGCTTGAGCAAAGAAGAAGTGGAAAAAATGAAGGCAGAAGCAAGAGCAAATGAATCTACGGATAAGGCTGCCCGTGAAAAAGTGGACAAAGTGAATCAGGCTGACAGTTTGATTTTCCAGACGGAAAAACAACTGAAAGAATTCAGCGATAAAATTCCTGCTGATAAAAAAGCGCCGATTGAAAGTGCACTGAGCAAATTGAAAGAGGCGCACAAAAGCCAGGATGTAGCAGCTATCGACACAGCCGTTGCGGAAATGAACAACGCATGGACTGCGGCAAGTGCTGACATGTATAAAGATGCTCAAGGGGCAGGCCCACAACCCGGGGCTGAAGCTCACGGCAATGCGCAACCGAATTCCGGCAGTGGTTCTGAAAATGTGACTGATGCAGAATTTGAGGAAGTGAAATAGTATTCCAGCTGGATGATGTGATTAATAATTTTAAAATATGTCAAGCCCTCCATAGTGAGGGCTTTTTTATTATAATCTGCCGTGGCGAACTTAATCGGAGTTATTAAAGCCTGCATCAAACTCATTTATAATTACAAATTCTTAAGAAAAATTTGAAAATAAGCGCATATAATTGTAAAATTGCATACCGAAAGCCCCTTCCCTGATTGTAAGATTCTTGCCTGTAGATTTTTTTGATTTTCACCCTTTGCCCTTTAATGGTTTCTGAGTAAATTTTTTTTGTATTGCTTTTTTAGCAAAGTGAATTAATAAATTTGCACGCATGATATTTCTGTACACTAAGTCAACAAACAAGGGCTTATCTTATTTATTTTTCAAGAAATGCTACTTTGTAGCTTTTTTTCTCCTCCTTTTTTTTACTAATCATTTATTTGCTCAGGTGAGTGTGCTTACACAGCACAATAACCTGAAGCGCACTGGCTGGAATGACCAGGAAACACAGCTTACACAAGCAAGTGTGAGTGGCGGCAATTTCGGGAAAGTATTTACGAGGGCTGTGGATGACCAGATATATGCTCAGCCATTGGTTGTAAGTGGGGTAAGTATTGGTGGCGGCACTCACAATATTGTTATCGTTGCAACGGTGAACAATTCATTGTATGCTTTTGATGCAGATGACTCCGCAACTAGTGCACCTTATTGGCAAGCCAATCTGACTTATTCGGGTTACAGGGCTCCTCAGGCTTCTGACTATCCTGATGCTTGCGCAGGGAACTATCAGGATTTTAGTGGCAAATTCGGCATTGTTGGAACGCCTGTTATTGACAACACGACGAATACCCTTTATGTGGTTGCACGAAGCACGGATAATACTGCCACTACTTTTGTGCAATATCTTCATGCTATTAATATTTTAGATGGAACAGAAAGGCCTAATAGCCCGGTTTATATAACTGCAACTGTTCCCGGTACAGGCGATGGCAGTGACGGTACAAATATTCCCTTTCATGAAAGACAACAAAACCAGCGGCCGGGTTTGCTCCTATATAATGGAGTTGTTTATATAGCTTGGGCATCACATTGCGATTTAAGCCCTTACCATGGGTGGATAATTGGTTATGATGCTTCAACACTTGCTCAGAAATATGTTTATAATGATACCAGAAATGGAGGATTAGGCGGTATATGGATGAGCGGGCAGGCTCCTGCTGTTGATGATAACGGATACATTTATGTCTCCACGGGTAACGGAACAACCGGCAGTACAGGCAACGCCAACGATACTGCCAACAGGGCATCGAGCTTGCTAAAATTATCAACTTCATCCGGAGCTTTGAAGGTAGCTGATTTTTTTACCCCAAGCGATTTTGCTTCATTAAATGATAATGACCTTGATTATGGTGTTGATGGAGCCATAATTATTCCAAATACAAATCTTTCTTTATCAGGAAGTAAAGAAAGCTACCTCTATTTAATTAATAATAATGCTATGGGTGGCACTACAACAGATAACTCAAACGTGCTGCAGCAATTGAATGTAAATGCAGGATTTCTTGGTGAGAAACATATTCATGGTTCTCCAGTGTATTTTCAGGATAATAATAGTAACGAGTACGTATATGCGTGGGCAGAAAATGGATTGCTTAAGCAATTTCCATTCAATAGAGGAACTATGCTTTTTGATACCCTAAACAAAATTGTTGGTAATACGCAGTTGCCTGCTGGTATGCCTGGCGCTATGCTATCTGCCTCATCAAATGGGCTTCAACAAGGCTCGGGTATTTTATGGGCATCTCATCCTTTAAGTGGAGATGCCAATCACAATGTCGTTCCTGGCATTCTGCAGGCTTTTGACGCGACTAATGTCACTAATGAATTGTGGAATAGCAATATGAATGCACAGCGTGATTCGATCGGCAGATTTGCAAAATTTGTGGTGCCTACGATTGCCAATGGAAAAGTGTATATGGCTACCTTTTCAAATAAGCTGATTGTTTATGGGCTTAATTCTGCATCAACATCTTCTTGCCCTAACCCTTTACCTAGCCCATGGCAAAGTGCGGATATTGGTTATGTTGCTTATGCAGGCAGTGTTTGTTATGATACAGGTGCATTTACCATTACCGCATCAGGAGATGATATCTGGAACACAGTAGATGCATTTCACTATGTTTACCAAACTGCGGCGAGCAGCAATTTTGAAATTATTGCCAGAGCAGATTCTGCTCAGAACACCAGCCCGAATGCAAAAGTCGGAGTTATGGTACGAGCTAATTTAGATCCGGGATCACCACACGTTTTTATGACGATTGAGCATGATTATGGTTCAGCTTTTCAGATGCGCATGGGTCAAAATAATTACAGCACTACCAGCGGTGACAATCCCAACTTTATGGCGCCATCCTGGTTAAAGATTGTTGCCAGTGGAAATAAATATATAGGATATGCTTCAACAGACGGTTCAACATGGACTTTTATTGACAGCGTTGTATTAGCGCTCGGAGCTAAGCCTTATGTTGGCATTGCGTATACAACTCATAACAATTCAGTATTGGGAACTGCATTGGTTGACAAAGTATCGCTTAATGATCTATCACCTTTGCCCGTGTCTCTTACCAATTTCAATGCACGCAACATTAATAACACTTATGCTTTGTTGAAATGGGCAACAACCACTGAAATTAATAATGATCACTTTGATATAGAAAGAAGTGGATCAAACTCAAATTTCGTAACCATTGGTTCTGTGAAATCACTTGGAAATTCAACAGAGGCACAACAATATGCTTTCAATGATAATAACCCATTGGATGGCGCCAACTATTATCGCCTGAAGCAAGTTGATATCAATGGAAATGTTCAATATTCCACTATTGCTGTCACTAAATTTAATCTGAAACTCATTGATATTTCCCCGAACCCATCCCATGGACAATTGTATATCCGTAATAACAGTAATTTCTCCAACAATAGCAAACTCATCATACAAGTTACAAATGAAGACGGCGGACTTTTGTTTCAGCAGGAATCTGCTTCTTCAGGAAATAACCTTATCACAGTCAATTTGCCACTGTCAATAACAAATGGCGCTTACTTTGTGAAAGTGATCAATGCCAATGGAGATATGCAGGCGAAAAAGATTTTTGTGAACAGATAAAATCAGCTCATCATTCTCTTGTTTTGATAAAGCCGCAAGTATTTATCTAAAAAGCTCTCAAGGGAGCTTTTTTCTTTTTATCCGATTTATTATCTTGTTGTATGAAAACTTTTTACCAAAAGCAAACTTTTGCTTTGCCCCTTACCATTTTCTTCTCACCAAAACTAAAGCGGATTTTCACTTTTGCATTATTGGTTTTTATCAACGCACGGTCCACGGCGCAAATAAATGTGTTAATGCAGCATAATAATTTGAAAAGAACTGGCTGGAATAGCAATGAAACGCAGCTGACACAAGCCAATGTTAGTGGCGGAAATTTTGGGAAGATATTTTCACGCCAGGTAGATGACCAGATTTATACTCAGCCTTTAATCATGAGTAACGTGAGCATTGGTGGTGGAACGCATAATATTGTTATCGTCACGACAGTAAATAATTCTGTTTATGCATTCGATGCAGATGATGCAAGCGCATCAACTGCATATTGGCAAGTGAACCTTACTTACTCCCCTTCAACTTATCGTCCAATTAAGAATACAGATATGACAGGTGCATGTGGGGGAAATTATCAGGATTTTAGTGGCAATATGGGTATTGTAGGAACTCCGGTGATTGACAGCACCGCCAACACAATGTACGTAGTTGCAAGAAGTGTAAGCAACACAGGAACCACATACGTTCAATACCTGCACGCACTTGATATTGCTACCGGTGCGGAAAAACCCAACAGCCCTGTTTACATCACAGCTACATATCCCGGTACAGGTGACGGCAGCAGTGGAGGAGTTATAACATTCAGCCAGCAGAAGCAGAATCAGCGTCCTGGATTATTATTGTACAATGGCGTAATCTATATAGCATGGTCTTCACATTGTGACTGGGGCCCATATCATGGTTGGGTGATCGGGTATGACGCTTCTACGCTGACTCAAAAATATGTTTACAACGATTCTAAAAACGGAGGATTAGCGGGTATCTGGATGAGCGGGCAAGCACCTGCTGTTGACGATGATGGAAATATTTATGTCACAACAGGAAACGGCACAACCGGTAGTACCGGAAATGCTAATGACACAGCTAACAGAGCAGAAAGCTTGTTGAAGCTGTCAAGTTCATCAGGCACTTTGAAAATAGCTGATTTTTTCACACCTAACGATTATGCATACCTGAATAATTATGACCTCGATTACGGGGTGGATGGGGTAATGCTTATTCCAAACACAAATCTGTCTTTATCCGGCAGCAAAGAAAGTTATTTGTATTTGATTGATAACACGCACATGGGCGGCACTACGACAGACAATTCAAATGTGCTCGAAGTGTTGAACGTAAATGCAACTTCTACAAACAACGATAAGCACGTTCATGGGTCGCCGGTTTATTATCAGGATAACAACGGCAACGAATTTGTGTACGTTTGGGGTGAAGAAGGATTGCTAAAGCAATTTCCTTTTAAAAGGCCTGCGTTACTTTTTGATACATTGAATCAGATTATTGGCAAAACACAATTGCCTTCGGGAATGCCCGGAGCAATGTTGTCTGTTTCTTCGAATGGGACTCAGCAAGGCACAGGCATTTTATGGACATCACATCCTATAAATGGTGATGCGAATCATGCTACTGTTCCGGGAATTTTACAGGCTTTTGATGCGACCGATGTGACGCATGAATTGTGGAACAGCAATATGAGCGGTCTGCGCGATTCAATCGGGCGCTTTGCAAAATTTGTGGTGCCAACCATTGCAAATGGCAAGGTGTATATGGCTACATTTTCAAACATGCTGAATGTTTATGGGCTGAATCCACCATCTGCTTCTGCATGTCCAAATGCTTTGCCCGCACCATGGCAAAGTGCGGACATAGGCTATGTCGTTTATGCAGGAGATGTTTGTTATAATAATGGC
This sequence comes from Puia sp., assembly GCA_035295505.1. Classification (GTDB taxonomy): domain Bacteria; phylum Bacteroidota; class Bacteroidia; order Chitinophagales; family Chitinophagaceae; genus Puia. The sequence continues at coordinate 37,855 of DATGIX010000096.1, forward strand.
ACTTATACTACAACGGCTTCAGGTGATGATATCTGGGGCACGGTTGATGCATTTCATTATGTGTATCAGCCGGTCACTGGAACTAATGTGGAAATTATTGCAAGAGTTGTATCTGTGCAAAACACAAATGCCTGGGCGAAAGCAGGAGTGATGTTCCGCTCGAACCTGGATGCGGGTGGGCAACATGCTTTCATGGCTATCACTCCGGGCAATGGCGCTGCTTTTCAAAACAGGACTATACAAAACGGAGGCAGCCTCAACACGAGCAGTAGTGGCCCTGTAGCACCGTATTGGGTAAGAGTGCTAAGCAAAGGAAATAAATATGTCGGTTATATTTCTGCTGATGGCTCAAGCTGGACTGCTGTTGATTCATTAACTGTTGCATTGGGTTCTAACTCTTATGTTGGATTGGCTTATACGACACATGATAATACACAATTAGGTACTGCTGTTTTCGATAATGTTTCTGTTGTTAACCACACTACTTTGCCTGTTAATATTATAAACTTCACTGCGAAGAATATTAATAATAAATATTCGCAACTGAACTGGACAACCAGCAGTGAAATGAATAACGATCATTTTGAAATTGAACGAAGTGGCGTAAGCTCTGATTTTAAATCTATCGGCACTGTAAAAAGCAATGGCAATTCGTCATCATCGCAGCAGTATGCTTTTAAGGATACAAGCCCATTGGACGGCACAAACTATTACAGGATAAAACAAGTGGACATTAATGGCAACTTTCAATATTCCACTATCGCTACGGCAACATTTAATTTAAAGCTGATTGACATTTTCCCGAATCCGGCACATAAGCAATTATACATTCGCAACAACAGCAATTTTTCCGGTAATGAACAACTGACGATTGCTATTTTCGATGTGTCAGGAAAAACTATTTATAAACAGCAATCTACCTCTGCTGGCGGAACAGTGATCCCGATTAATATTCCTGCAAAAGTTATGAATGGAATGTATGTTGTGAAAGTAACGAATTCCAAAGGAGATGTGCAGGCAAGAAAAATTTTTATAACCAGGTAATGTTTTCGGCAAGCTGAAAATTTGTTAGAGGCATTTGTTCTCAGCCTGAAGCTTCATAGTAACACAAATGATGAACGGATTGCGACGCAACGATGGTGAATAGGATTATCGAAGCTGGTATCCAAATCTGTTTCACAAATCAATCGTTTCCGTCATTTCACAATTTGTTTTTTATTAGCGATGTTTTTGTAGTTTTGAACATTCTACAACAGATATGGAACATTACACAATGAGCCTCACGCTAAAAGTGTGGCGGCAAAAAAATAAAGAAGATAAAGGAAGTTTTGACACTTATCAGGTGAGCGATATTTCTTCGGAAATGTCTTTTCTGGAAATGTTTGATGTGCTGAACGAAAGGCTGATTCGCGAAGGCAAGGATCCGATAGCATTTGACCACGATTGCCGAGAAGGCATTTGCGGCATGTGTTCCATGTATATTAACGGAAAGCCGCACGGCCCGTGGGAAGGAACGACTACTTGCCAACTGCATATGCGTGCGTTCAAAGATGGCGACACGATTGTTGTTGAGCCGTGGCGTGCAAATGCTTTTCCTGTAGTTAAAGATCTGGTGGTAGACAGAAGTTCTTTCGACCGCATCATTCAGGCTGGCGGGTATATTTCCGTGAACACAGGAAATGCTGTTGATGCCAATGCTATTCCGATTGAAAAAGATAAAGCAGACGCATCGTTTGCAGCAGCCGCCTGCATTGGCTGCGGTGCTTGCGTTGCTGCTTGCAAGAATAGTTCTGCATTGTTATTTGTGTCTGCAAAAGTTTCTCATCTCGCTTTGTTACCACAAGGCTCACCCGAACGCAAAACACGTGCGCTTGATATGATTGCGCAAATGGATAAAGAAGGTTTTGGAGCTTGTACGTCCACCGGTGCCTGTGAAGCTGTTTGCCCGAAAGAAATTTCCATCAGCTACATCGCGAGATTGAACAGCGAATATCTCGGAGCAGGTTTACTGTCTGAAAAATAGCTTTTATTACTGCAAGTTTTTTATTATTTAACCAGCGATAGTAATTCTATTCTGCATTGTTACGTCGCACTCTTGTACGATAACAGTTATATTCAGCGCTTCACTAACGGCAAGGGATAAACGAATTTTAGAGCTATTAAGTTCTTGTGCATAAAGTTTACAAAAGAGGCAGAAACCCCCTTTTTAGTATTTGCCTATTCTGCGTGAAGCTTTTTCCATTAACAACCCGATAATTTTTTCTTTCCTTCTTATCATTTAATTTCAATCATTAATAATTGTGTATGCTCCTTCGCGGGAAATTGCTATTTATTGCTTGCATTTTTTTTGTGCTTCATTCGCATGCACAACAATTCGGCGGCAATCCTCCTTCGCTGAAATGGAAGCAGATTAATACAGATACTGCAAGAATTATTTTTCCTGCTGGACTTGAAACGCAGGCAAAGCAAGTTGCTTCGATGGTTCATGCATTGAGCAGGGCAACATTGAACACGATTGGTAATACACAACGAAAGATCAATATCGTTTTTCAAAACCAGACAACAATTTCAAATGGCTATGTTAGTCTTGCTCCTTTCCGTAGCGAATTTCAGCTAACAGCCGACCAAAACAGTTTTGAATTGGGCAGCCTGCCATGGCAACAGCAATTAGTGATTCATGAATACCGGCATGTTGAACAGGATAATAATTTCCGTGTCGGTTTATCAAAAGCTTTTTATTATTTATTTGGGGAGGGCGGACAAGCATTTGCTAATAGTTTATCAGTGCCCAACTGGTTTTTTGAAGGCGATGCAGTGTATCAGGAAACTTTGGTGAGCAAACAGGGTAGAGGACGATTGCCATATTTTTTTAATGGGTATCGCTCATTATGGGCTGCGGATAAAAATTATTCCTACATGAAATTGCGCAACGGTTCATTGCGCGATTATACCCCGGATCATTATCCGTTGGGCTATATGTTTGTTGCTTACGGTCGTGAAAAATATGGTGATGATTTCTGGAGAAAAGTTTCGCATGATGCAGCTTCATTCAAGGGATTGTTTTATCCCTTGCAAAAGGCGGTGAGGAAATATTCTGGGAATTCGTTCAATCAATTTCGCTCAAATGCATTTGAGCATTTTTCTTCTCAGATAAAAAAAGATGAGACAGATTCTTCGGTTGTATATGCCCGTGAGCATAAACATTTTGTGGCAGATGAAGAATTCCCTCAATTCATTGATGATGCACAAGTTGTTTTTGTGAAGACCAGTTATAAAAGGGTTTCTTCTTTTGTTATAAGAAATATAGAAAATCAGGAAGAAAGAAAAGTTGCAACAAGAGCGGTTTCATTAGACAATTATTTTTCTTACAGGAATAATAAAATTGTTTATTCAGCTTATGAACCTGATTTGCGTTGGGGCTGGAGAGATTATGGAGTTATCAGATTGCTGGATATTAATAGCGGGGAAGATAAAAGGATAACTTCTAGAACAAAATATTTTTCTCCGGATATTTCTGAAGATGGGAAACATATTGTGGCGGTGCAACAGGATGTGACTGGAAATGCAATGCTTCACCTACTGAACAGCGAAACCGGGGTTATTGAAAAATTAATCCCTAATAAAGACAGTTTATTTTACACTTATCCGAAATTTTATAGCGATCATCAGATAGCCGTTGCTGTTAGAAATGTAAAAGGAGAAATGGCTTTGTGCCTAATCAATACGAATGATGGCAAAGCAGAATATCTGACTCCTTTCAGCATGAATGTGATTGGTTTTCTTTCTGTAAAAAATGACACGATATATTTTGGTGCTTCCATCAATAATCAAGACAGGTTTTTTGCAGCAACAAAAAATCATTTGTATAAACTGGATTTGCCAAACGAAAGCATTTCAACAGGAAATTATCAATTACAATCATCCGGAAAAAAATATGTCTGGACAGCTTTTACTGCAGTAGGCTACAAAATGCTTTCATCTTCGAAAAATGATTCTTATCTGAAAGAAATTTCAAGCGATGAATTAACTGTTCCGTTGACAACTCAAAATATCAGTTCTTTAGAAAGGATGAATGCAGATTTACTGAATAAAACTGCGGTCAGCAATTATCCAGTTTCCCCATATTCGGAAGCATTTCATCTTTTTAATTTTCATAGCTGGCGGCCATATATCACAGATCCTGATTATATGCTTTCCCTTGAAAGCGAAAACATATTGAATACATTTCAAAGCGATGTTTATTTTGATTACAATCGTAACGAGCAATATAAGCAGTTAGGCGTTGATGTTACTTATGGCCAGCTTTTTCCCTGGATTGATGCAGGCGTGAATTATACTTTCGATAGGAATGATTTGTATAAAGAAAACACTGTTTTTTGGAATGAAGCACAGGTAAGAGCAGGAGTAAGTATTCCGCTAAATTTATCGAAAGGCAAACATTTTACAAGTTTGCAAATTGGTGATGAGATGATTTATAATCAGCGCTATTTTCAAGGCATTTACAAAGACACATTCAGCAGAAGAGGTTATATATATACGTCAGCATACCTGAATTTCTCAAACCAGACACAACAGGCAAGGCAACAAATATATCCAAGCTTTGCGCAAACGCTGGCTATCACATACAGCCGTGCTATAACAAAACTTGAAGGCAATCAATTTCTCGCTTCAGGTTATTTGTATTTCCCAGGATTTGCTATTACCAATAGCATTGTGCTCAGTGCTGCTTTTCAACAGAGAGACAGCATTCATCAAATCAGTTTTTCAAACAGCTTTCCTTTTTCGCGAGGCTATTCTGCTGAAAATTTTTACAGGATGTACCGTTTTGGAGGCAATTATCATTTCCCGCTGGCATATCCTGACTGGGGCTTTGGAAATATTGTTTATTTCCTTCGTGTTCGTGCGAACTTGTTTTTTGATTACACCAAGGTGCTTGATTTTTTTACTAACGGAAGTCGTTTTGAACCTGAGTATAAATCTTTCGGTACTGAAATATTTTTCGATACAAAGTGGTGGAATGAATTAAATGTGAGTTTCGGATTTCGCTATAGCCATTTAATGGATGCAGACTTTTTAGGCCGCGGACCGAATCAGTTTGAATTTATCTTGCCGATTAATCTGCTAAGCCGATAAGGCGAAGGATATGTGCGATCAATACCAAATAAACTTTTGATGATTTTGTTTTGGCCTGAATAACCATTTATTTATTTCTCTGCAAAGAACAGCGCTTCCTGCGCCGACAACAGCTCCTGCTAATACATCCGTAGGGTAATGAACACCAAGATACATTCTTGAAAACCCAACTGTGCAAGCCCACAAATACGACGGAACGATTACATACCATTTTGAATATGCAAGGCTTAATGAAGTGGCAGTGGCGAACGCTATTGATGTGTGTCCTGATGGAAATGAAGGGCTGCCCATATCGCTGGCAGGAATGATAAGAGAATCTTGTGTAGAAGGTCTCGGCCTGTTTATTATATATTTTAAAACAAGTGCAGCGCCTGTTCCCACAGCAATTGTTTCGAAAATATATAAAGACTTTTGTTGCGAGATGTTGTCATGATGAATGAGATCGGCAATGAAAAGCGCCGAAGGCGCAGATAGGCTGACGACAGTTGTTGTATTCGATAAGCCTTGCATAAAATGTGTCATGCCGGGCGTTCTGTGCTCCGTTAAATTTTCAAGAAAACGTTGTTCTGCATTTTGAGCGGTCAGGATATTCGAGAAAAAGCAGCAAACAAAAAGCACAAAAAAATTACGCATAGGCTTACAGGTTAGCAAGGCTTTCTTTCAGCACTTTTATCTTGGCTTCTGCATCAGCTTTTTTCTTTTGCTCTAATGCAATGATTTCAGGCTTCGCATTTTGAACGAAACGTTCGTTGCTGAGTTTCTTTTCTACAGAAATGAGAAAGCCTTCGAGATATTGAATCTCTTTCTGCAATTCATCTTTCTGACTCGTGTTATCAACAGCAGATTCTGTTTCTAAAAAATATTTATCTTTTCCGGAAACAACAGTGATTGTTTTGCCTTCAGGTTCTTTGTTATAAGAAATTGAAGAAGCATTTGCTTGTTTTGCAAGAATTGTTTCGAAACTTTTATAGCCAATGGTTTGTTCTGTTTCGATATAAATTTTGATAGAATCCTTTTGTTTCAATTGATTTTTAATTCTAGCATCACGTATCGCTGTAATTGCATTTTGCAGTAATTCACCTCGTCTGTATACGACTTCATCAGGTTGTTCATTTTGCTCTTTATATTGCTTCACGCACAAATCTTCATTTTGTTCTTTCAGCAAATGATAAATTTCTTCAGTTACAAAAGGCATGAATGGATGAAGCAATTGCATCAGCTCTTCAAAAAAACAAACTGTTTTTTCATAAATTTTTTTTTCAATTGGCTGTTCAAATCCCGGCTTTGCCCATTCGAGATACCAGCTACAGAAATCATCCCAGATAAGAGAATATATTTTTTTAAGTGCCTCGCTCAATCGAAAATCATCAAATAGATACCTTAATTGTATTTTGATTTCGTTCAATCTGTTCTCAAACCATTCAGTAGCAAAATCATTGACTCCAGACACTGAACTCTGAACTCTCGACTCCCAACTTCTCACCAGCTTCAATGCATTCCACAACTTATTATTGAAATTTCTTCCTTGCTCCAAACTTGCTTCATCAAATAATAAATCATTGCCTGCCGGAGAAGAAATCATAATGCCGAAACGAACTGCATCGGCTCCGTATTTATCAATCAGCTCTAATAAATCAGGAGAATTGCCAAGGCTCTTGCTCATTTTTCTTCCCTGCTTATCACGCACCATTCCGGTGAAATAAACATCGCTGAATGGTTTTTGATTTTTGAATTCATAACCAGCCATGATCATTCTCGCAACCCAGAAGAAAATAATATCCTGTCCGGTTACAAGTACAGAAGTGGGATAATAATAATTGAAATCTTTATTGTCATGCTCAGTAATACCATTAAATACTTCAATGGGCCAAAGCCACGAAGAGAACCAGGTATCAAGAACATCTTCATCGTGAGTGGTGAATGGTGAATGGTGAATAGTGTTTTCATTTTGACCATTGACCATTGACCATTGACGGATTGCTGCTTCTTTGTTCTCCGCCACATACACATTGCCGTTAGCATCATACCATGCAGGTATTCTTTGTCCCCACCAAAGCTGCCGGCTGATGCACCAGTCTTTTACATTCTCCAACCAATATTTATAAGTATTCAGAAAACGCTCTTCAGGATGTATTTTTATTTCTCCTTTCAAAACCGCATCCAGCGCAGGTTGTGCAAGCTCTTTCATCTTCACGAACCATTGTGTTGAAATACGTGGCTCAACAACTGCATTGGTCCGCTGAGAAAAGCCCATGCGCGTTTGATAGTCTTCTTCTTTTATTAATAAGCCATCAGCTTTTAATTTTTCAACTGCTTTTTTTCTTGCTTCAAATCTGTCAAGCCCAACAAACGCTTCTGCTGCTTCGCTCAATGTTCCGTCCTCATTCAAAGTATCAATAATCGGAAGGTTGTATTTTAAACCGATATTGTAATCATTGATATCATGTGCAGGAGTTATTTTTAATGCACCAGTTCCAAATTCTTTGTCAACGTATTCATCGAAAATGATTGGCACTTCACGATTCACTAAGGGAACAATTACTTTTTTGCCTTTCAAATGTGCATACCTGTCATCGTTAGGGTTTACGCAAACTGCGGTATCACCCATGATGGTCTCGGGGCGCTGAGTTGCGATAGCAATGAAGTCGTCGGAACTGCCGACTGCCGACTGCCGACTGTCGACTATCTTATACTTCACATAATATAACTTGCCCGTCACTTCTCTATACTCCACTTCTTCATCGCTCAGTGCAGTCTTTGCAGATGGATCCCAGTTGATCATTCTTGCACCACGATAAATCAATCCTTTATTATACAGCTCAACAAAAACTTTAATGACCGCTTTATAATAATGATCATCCATGGTGAACGTAACTCTATCCCAATCGACGCTGCAACCAAGCTTTTCAATCTGGCTGTAAATAATCCCGCCGTATTTATCTTTCCATTCGTAAGCATATTTCAAAAATTCTTCGCGTGTGAGTGAGTTTTTATCAATGCCTTTTTCTTTAAGCATATTCACCACCCTTGCTTCAGTGGCAATAGAAGCATGATCACTGCCAGGCACCCAGCAGGCATTAAATCCGCTCATCCTGGCTCTTCTCACAAGAATATCCTGAACCGTTTCATTAAGCGTATGGCCCATGTGGAGCACGCCGGTTACATTCGGTGGCGGGATTACCACAGTGAAAGCTTTTTTGCTTTCATTGGGATTGCTTTTGAAATAGCCTTTTTCGCGCCAGTGCCTGTTCCATTTTTCTTCTATTAATGCAGGATCATAATTCTTGCTCAGTTCCATTTGAAGTATAAATATTTGGGCTGCAAAGTTAAGCAATGTTGAAGAAGGATGAGCAGGATGAAAGCGGTAATGGAGGGAATGTAGGGACAAAAAAATTCCCCAAATTTATGGGGAATCAATTTTTTGAATAAATAACGCCTCACAGTATTACTGCAGACTATTATTTATCTATCACTTTAAAAATCTTATGCAAACCAGTACAGGTACGATAAGAAAAAAACAAGTCCAAGAAAACCAATGCCAATTAATGCTGTAACTGTTGATTCGCTCAGATGAAACTCGTGTTGATTCTTTTTCATGACTAAATAATTTGTGGTGAAACCATATTTCTTTTTGGATTTCAAGGGGGACGGGATTTGAAATTTTAGGTTTCTTCAGCGGTATAGGGCAGGATGGACTTTATTTGGTAAGCTTGTAGGTTATTAAGGTTGAGCTAATATAAAATATTTAATCCATAAAAGGAAATTATTTCGAATATATCTTCAGAAATGAAAAAACCCCGGTACAACCGGGGTTTTAAAAAGCTTTGGGACGAAGTCACTTACATGATGATCTGATAAGAAAACATCAGAATGGCGCAAAAGTAAAGCACTGCTGTAACTGCTGTCATCAGCACGTTTTCTTTTGCAGGTTTTGTGTGCATTTTTTCCATGGTGTCTGGATTTAAAGGGTGAAACAATAGCGGGACGGATAATGCTACGTTTTCATGAATCAGGGACGAATCAAAAATGCCAAAACTGTCGGTTAAAAAATACTATTGGTTTTTTCCAATCGAAAAATACGCAGTATTCATCCTTAACCAACGATAATTTTCTACCTTTATCAACTGATTGTTTTATGTACGCAATTGTCGATATTGAAACCACCGGTGGTTATGCTGTGAATAACGCTATAACTGAAATTGCTATTGTGCTACATGATGGCAACCGCGAAATAAAGCGGTATGAAACATTAGTAAACCCGGGCATGACGATACCTCGCTATGTTCAGGCGCTTACAGGAATTACTGATGACACCGTAAAAGACGCACCATATTTTGATGAGATTGCCTATGAAGTTTTTAATTTATTGCAGGGAAATATTTTTGTTGCGCACAATGTAAACTTCGATTATTCATTTCTCAAACATCAATTAAACTCTTTAGGTTTCACGCTTAATTGCAAAAAGCTGTGCACCGTGCGGCTTGGGAGAAAAGTTTTTCCCGGATTCCCGAGCTATAGCCTTGGGAATTTTTGCAGAAGCCTGGAAATTCCTGTTTCCAACAGGCATAGAGCTGGTGGTGATGCCGAAGCAACCACTTTGCTTTTCAAAAAGATTTTGGATGCAGATGTGAATGGCCATGTTGGGCTGATGCTTAAAGGCAGAAACCGGGAACAATATCTTCCGGCAAATTTGCCTGCAGAACAATTGGAGCAATTGCCGAACCTCCCGGGTGTTTATTATTTCCACGACCAAAGCGGCAAAGTGATTTACGTCGGAAAGGCGAAGAACTTATTGAAGAGAGCGACCAGTCATTTTTCCAATAACAAACCTAACAGGCAAAAGCAGGAGTTTCTCCGGAACATTTATTCTATTTCTTATCAGGAATGTGGGACCGAATTGATGGCTTATCTTTTTGAATGCATTGAAATAAAAAGATTATGGCCGAAATATAATCGCAGCCTGAAAAGATTTGAGCAGACTTATGGTTTATATATGTTTGAAGATATGAGCGGTTACTTTCGGCTGGCGATTGAAAAAAAGAAAAAACATTTGAAGCCGGTTTATACTTTTTCACTTTTACTCGAAGGGCAGAATATGCTTCGAAAGCTGATGCGTGAATTCAATCTTTGCCCAAAGCTTTGTTTTGTTCAGGTGAATGAAGATAAATGTGAAGGGATAAAATCGGGTTATTGTCTTGGTGTTTGCGAGCAGAAGGAAACTGCTAAAGTATATAACAAACGTGTCGAGCTTGCAGTTGAATCCTTACAAAAGGAACTGCCATCATTCACATTGATAGATGATGGAAGAAATTCAAGAGAGCAAAGCTGCATTTTAATAGAGCAGGGAAAATTCTATGGGATGGGATATCTGCCGAGCGATATCGCCATCATGAATCCCAGCGAACTGAAAAATCATCTTACGCAATATCCTGAGAACGATTACATGCGCGGATTGATTTATCAGCATGCATCCCGATGGCCAAACAAAAAATTTAATATAGCATAATCACAATCGAAAGGAAATCATTTCTATGAAAAGAAAATTAACCGCTCCATCATTTTTGGTCTTGTCATTTTATTTTTCGTCTTGCCATTCAAACAATCAAAATAATTCAGCGCAAACAGATAGCGCATCAAAACCAATTGTCATTAACCCTACTAATAATGTTCCGGAATTTAGGAAAACGATTAGTAAAGACATTATCGCTGAGTATAAAGAGAAAACTGATAACCCTTTGAACAACTGGTATTTTTCAGTTAAGATTTATGAATCAGAAAAAACGCTTCATTATATCATGAAACTTCAGTTTGAAGAAATTAAAGGCGAAGACACTTTGAAACTGCCCAATTTCGGATATGAGTTGAAGCCCGTTATCCAAAAAGGGAAAGAAAAATATTCATGCGTCATCGGTTTCATGGATGATAAAAATAAATTCCGCGAATATAAATTGGTGCATGTGGAAGATGGCAATCATCTAAAAGTAACAACGTTGAAGCATTATTCCGTAGCTACATATCAGGAATAGTTTTCAGTTGGCAGTTCAAAGTTTGCATCTTTATAGTATTGGCAAGATTAAATAAAAATACAAACTGCTAATTATTCGGAGAAATCGTACATCATTCAGGAATCAAATTTTTAAGCATTTCAATAAAACTTTGCCGCTCAATCATTCTTGCTCCAAGGCTTTCAAGGTGTTCCGTATAAACCTGGCAATCTATTATTTTCACATTTTCTAACGTCAATGCATGTACGTATTTAATCAAGGCAAATTTGCTTGCATTACTTTCTTTGCTGAACATGCTCTCTCCAAAAAAAGCTTTTCCCAATCTGATGCCGTATAGTCCGCCTACTAATTTATTATCATTCCATGCTTCTGCGCTATGCGCAAATCCAAGTTCATGCAAATGGATATAAGCTTTTTTTACTTCATCGGTGATCCATGTGCTTTCCTGTCCGTGCCGCGAAATGGTTTTACAATTATTGATCACTTCGCTGAATGCTTTATTAATGGTGAATTCAAAAGCATTTTTCTTTATCAGATGGTGCATACTTTTGCTCACTTTTAATTCATCCGGAAAAAGAACAAACCTTGGTTCGGGGCTCCACCACAAAATATGCGCGCCTTCATACCATGGAAAAATTCCGCTACGATAAGCCAATAGCAAACGTTCTGGTGAAAGATCGCCGCCGATTGCTAATAAACCATCAGGTTCTGCAAGATGAACAGGAGGGAAGATGAGTTCGTTATTAAGAGCGAATAAAGGCATTTAGAAAAAACTAAAAATTAATTTCTAAAAACTAAAATCTGAAATTAAAGGTAAAGCCCACTTATGGGCTTTAGAACTTAGTTTTTAGTGTTTAGATTTTTTCTATGAATTATGATTCAGAAAGTATTTCAATGGTTGCGCCAATGCCGCGTTCAGTGATTGCATCGCACATTGGTTTTAGCTCATCGTACATTCCTTGTTTCACTGCATATTTTCCCTGTGTGTGAATGATCATGGCGCATTGCTCGGCTTGTTCGTGAGAATGTTTGCAGACATCTATCAGCGTTTCAATCACCCATTCAAATGTGTTCACTTCATCGTTCCATACAATGAGGTTATATGGATTCTCATTCATGGTGAGCACATTCGTTTCTTCAAGGCCAAGCTCTTCAGGCTTATGAGATTGAAAAGGCATTTATTTGCTTTTTTACAAATTTAATCATTTCATTTTCCCTTGCAAATGCATGTTTAATAATAGTAACTTCAATAAAAAAATTATATGCAAAAAGTAACAGGCATCGGCGGTGTTTTCATCAAGGCTCAAGATCCTAAATCACTTGCTGCGTGGTATGAAAAACATCTTGGTGTTGAGTTTGGCAGCCAAACTTATGTAGGCTTCGATTGGATAAATCATAATAACCCCGGAAAAACGGGCAGCACTGCTTTTTCTTTTTTTAAAGAAAGCTCAACTTATTTTCAGCCATCAGAAAAAACTGTTATGATTAATTTTAGAGTGAAAAACCTGGATGCGTTACTCGAAGAATTGAAAAAAGAAAATGTCGAAATCGTAGGAGAGCCGCAACAATATGAATATGGAAAATTCGGATGGATAATGGATCCTGAAGGAAATAAAATTGAATTGTGGGAGCCTGTAGATTAAAATCTTAACAGGTTTTCCACTGGCACAATTTTGTTGAATTATTGCCGTTTTTAAAAATAGTTACTGTATTCTACGAAAACCCTAAACAGTTCGCAACTATGAAATCCAATATCGAAAATAGCCAAAGCTATTTGGCTGAAGAATTTTGCCATAAAGAGAAACAAATCATTCAGGAAAGCAAGATTGCAGTGCTGAAAATTCAAAGCTGGCAATTTGCATCAAAAACTCCCGGCATTCGCCACACATATCTTCAGGAAGCAGCAAAAATGGTGAGCAAATCTTTATTGAGCTTTGTGCCCAATAGTTTTGTTTTAAGTGAAGAAGGTTTTTATTTGAGACCGATAGACAACTAAATATAGTTCAGAGTTAACAGTTCATGGTCGGAATTTCTTTGATGACTGACATCTGCCGACTGATGACCATTAAACCTTATCAAAACTTACACATTCTTTCAATTCTTTTTCTGTATAGGCCATGTTGTATTGTTTCAAAACATCGGCTGGCACACCATTCCATTGATTCGGAATATTGCCTTTATATCCAACATCTTTAAAACCTATTTCAGTTGTATAAAAACCTGTTGCAGTAAGGTCGCGCATCAAACTGAAAAATGCAACACCGGACTGCATGCCGGGCTTCACTTTCCCGCGTTTCACGGTTTTGCCATTTTCTTTGTATTCGATTTCAGGATATGCAATATCATCTACAATCTGTATTTGTTGTTCATGGCTAAGATCGGTGAATGCCTTATCAAAACGCTTTAATGATTCCAGATCCAGCCAGCGTAAACCACCACGCATAGGAGTTTGGTGCTCCGGCATATCTTTTACGATGAACTCGATAAACTCAGGCACTTTTGCATCGGTTGCACTTCCGCTGATATCATCTTTTGGGATGATAATATCTACGAGCAGCGTAATCGTAGCCATTTCATGTGCTGTAAAAAATGTTGGTTCAGTCTGCAGTTTTTTCATGTAGTCCTGCTCTTCTTTCATCCGGTTAATACCATCTGCTTTCGATGCATCACTTTCTGCTACAGGTTTTTGTTCTTCTGTTTTTTTATCACCCGGAGCACATGCGTCTACCAACATACTTGTTGCAACACCACCAATCAGTAAAGTTTTTATCGATTTACGTCTGTCCATTTGATTTACGATTTGAGAAGTACGATATACGATTTCTGCAGATCGGACTTCATTATTAATTCTTAATTATCAATTTTCGATTAATATCAAATATTCCTCTTCTTCATTTCATCAACAATATATTCGCTGGTGCGCATGGACAATGCAAGAATAGTCCATGTAATATTTTTGTCAGCTTGTGAAACAAAAGGGCCGCCATCTACACAAAAAACGTTTTTACATTCATGCGCCTGACTGTATTTGTTGAGTGGGGATGTCTTCGGGTCATTACCCATTCTCACGGTGCCTGCTTCATGAATAATATTTCCGGGCGCATGAAGGCCATAATTATTTTTTGCATCATCGTCGCCACCCCATGTAACGACCGCGCCCATAGAATGAAGAATTTCTGCAAAAGTTTCCTTCATGTGCTTTGCCTGCTTGATCTCATAATCAGAATGCTTGGTATCGAAACGCAATACCGGTATGCCATATTTGTCAACCACCTTTGGGTCTATATCGCAACGATTATCTTTCACGGCAATCGCTTCGCCACGCCCTGCCATGCCAACATGCGCGCCAAAGAAATAACGATAATCTTCTTTTAAAGAAATGCCATATCCTCCTGGCTGTTTTTGTTTTCCTTTCACCTGGAACCTTCCGTTAATTTCTTCAACGCCCCAGTTGAAACCATAAACAGGCATTCCAAATCCGCCGCCATATTCAATATGATAGCCACGAGGGAAGTCTAACTTTTTATTATCAAGCCACCATGGCGTGTACACGTGCATGCCACCAACGCCATCTTCGTTATATCTTTTTCTATCTGTCAGCTCAGGAATAATTCCGCCCATATCAGCACCAGTTGAATCATGCAAATATCTGCCCACTGCATCGCTGCTGTTTGCTAACCCATTGGGATGCCTTGCCGATTTTGAATTTAATAATAACCTTGCACTTTCACAGGCACTTGCTGCAAGCACCACAGTTCTTCCGCTTACCTGATATTCCTGCATATCATCTTTGCTCACATAAGAAACTCCAGTCGCGAGGCCTTCGTTATTTGTAAGCACTTCACGAGCCATA
>DATGIX010000097.1:0-4782 GCA_035295505.1 Puia sp.
TGAAAAAAGAATGAGGTGGTGAGCAGTCAATGGTGCATGATAAATCTATATATTCTTTAATGACAGCGAGGTTTGCGATTGACTATTCACCATTCACTATTGCCAATTCACTACTCATCATTCACGATTCAAACTCCAAATGAAACTTATGGAAGCACCTGTGAATTGCCGGAGCCAGGATCACTCCGATATTGGTGATGAAAACCACTCCGCTGAACAAGGCATAGAAAGATGAGAACCATTTCCCCGAATCTGTTTTGATTTCAACAACAGGTCCCATGCCGCTTAAAATCATCGATGCATTGTGCAATGAATCGAGCCAGGGAATGTCGGAAGTATAATGATAACCTGCAACGCCGATCATCAGGCACACGAACAGAATACTAATGCCATAGGCAAGGCTCTTCATCATTCTTTTATAATAAACATTCGTAGGAGCAAGTGGCTGATGTTTTTTTTCGTACATAGTGATAGATTTGAATCCCTAAAAATAGCATGTTTTTATCTGCATTAATAAATGTTCATTCGACAATAATTTAATAATTTGCCAATCTTTAAAATTTGCCATTGAAATATTTATTAGGATTTGATATTGGTTCTTCGTCAGTAAAAGCTGCATTAATAGAAGCGGCTTCAGGCAAGCTTGTCGCAACTGCATTATCACCTTCGTCTGAAATGGAAATCATTTCTGTGAAACCGGGTTTTGCGGAACAGCATCCTGAAAAATGGTGGAAAGAATTGATCAATGCCATCAATAAACTCAAACAAAAAATTTCTTACAAACCTGATGAAATTATTTCCATTGGTATTTCTTATCAGATGCATGGATTGGTTTGTGTTGATAAAGATTTAAAGCCACTTCGTCCTTCGATTATCTGGTGCGACAGCCGTGCTGTTGATTTCGGTAATAGAACTTTTGAAGATTTAGGTGAAGAATTTTGTTTGAAAAATTTTCTCAATTCGCCGGGAAATTTCACAGCATCGAAATTGAAATGGGTGAAAGAAAATGAACCGGAAATTTATTCAAAGATCTATAAAGTGATGTTGCCCGGCGATTATATTGCTTTGAAATTAACCGGCAATGCAGCAACAACTGTTTCAGGATTATCTGAAGGCATTTTCTGGAATTATCAGACCAATGCTGTTGCAAAAGAGTTATTGGAGTATTATAAAATAGACGAAAATCTTCTTTCGCCAATTGTTCCAACATTCGGCGAACAGGGGCGAGTGCATAAATCTGCAGCTGAAATTTTAGGAATCAAAGAAGGAACGCCGGTTTGTTATCGTGCAGGTGACCAACCAAATAATGCGTATTCACTGAATGTGCTGCAGCCTGGTGAAATTGCTGCGACTGCAGGAACTTCTGGTGTTGTATATGGTGTCACAGATAAAGCTGAATATGATCTGCAGTCAAGAGTGAATGCTTTTGTGCATGTCAATAATACGGATACGGATAAACGTTATGGAATATTATTGTGTGTGAATGGAACGGGAATTTTGAATAGCTGGCTTCATAAAAATTTTATGAACGATCTTTCTTATGAAGAAATAAATCATGAAGCTGCAAAAATTTCTATCGGCGCTGAAGGATTACAATTTTTCCCTTTCGGAAATGGCGCTGAAAGAGTGCTTGCCAATAAAAATATTACGGCTAATCTAAAAGGTTTGCAATTCAATACTCATAATCGTGCGCATGTTGCACGTGCAGCGCAGGAGGGGATTGTTTTTGCTTTGAATTACGGAATGGAGATCATGAACGAAATTGGAATGGAATTGAAAACTATCCGTGCGGGTTATGCAAATATGTTTCTGAGCGAAGTGTTTGCGCAAACATTTTCGAACGTCTCTAATTGTGTGGTAGAATTATATAATACAGATGGAGGTGCTGGTGCAGCAAGAGCTGCAGGTGTTGGCGCGGGTTATTACAAAAATTTTTCAGAGAGCTTTAAAGGAATGGAAGTAATAAAAAAAATTGAACCACAGCGTCAATCGATTCAGCAAACGCAAGATGTTTATCATGCATGGAAGAAAGAGTTGTTGAAATTATTATAAATAATTTTAGCTTCAAAAAATAAGAAATGAGAAATAAAGAATGATAAATTAAAAAGGGAAGACAGAATTTAAAAAATCGTAAATATTTACAATCAAAATAAAATTCTATGGCAATAATTACAGGTAGCAAAGAATATTTTAAAGGCGTCGGTCAGATAAAATTTGAAGGCGTTGGATCTGATAATCCGCTTGCATATAAATGGTATGATGAAAATAAAGTCGTTGCAGGAAAATCATTGAAAGAGCATCTTCGTTTTGCAGTTTGCTATTGGCACACGTTCTGTAACACGGGTGGCGATCCTTTCGGGCCCGGCACAAAAGATTTTGAATGGAATCATTCGACTGATGCTGTTCAACGTGCAAAAGATAAGATGGATGCGGCTTTCGAGTTTATTACAAAACTTGGTGTTCCTTATTATTGTTTTCATGATATTGATCTCGTTGATGAAGGAAATTCAATCGCAGAATATGAATCGCGCCTGCAAACTATTGTTGATTATGCAAAGCAAAAGCAATCTGCAAGTGGTGTGAAATTATTATGGGGAACAGCGAATGTGTTTTCTAATCCGCGTTATATGAATGGTGCATCGACGAATCCTGATTTTGCAACGCTTGCTTATGCGGGCACACAAATAAAAAATGCGATGGACGCAACGATCGCACTTGGCGGAGAGAACTATGTTTTCTGGGGCGGAAGAGAAGGCTACATGACTTTGTTGAACACTGATATGAAACGCGAACTCGATCATCTCGGAAGATTTTTAACGGTTGCACGTGATTACGCACGTAGGCAAGGTTTCAAAGGAACATTTTTTATTGAACCGAAACCTTGTGAGCCAACGAAGCATCAATATGATTATGACTCAGCGACAGTGATTGGTTTTCTGCGTCATTATGGATTGGACAAAGATTTCAAACTGAATATTGAAGTGAATCATGCAACGCTTGCGGGGCATACATTTCAACATGAACTGCAAACTGCTGCTGATGCAAATATGCTCGGGAGCATTGATGCAAATCGCGGTGATGCGCAAAATGGCTGGGACACTGATCAATTCCCGATTAACTTAAATGAATTGATCGAATCAGTGCTTATTATTTTAGAAGCAGGTGGTTTTGGTGGCGGCGGTGTGAACTTCGATGCAAAGACAAGAAGAAACTCGACTGATCTTGAAGATATTTTCCTGGCACATATCGGCGGCATGGATGCATTTGCCCGTGCGTTTATTATTGCAGATAATATCCTGCAAAAGTCTCCGTATAAAAAATTCCGTCAGCAGCGCTATGCATCTTTCGACAGCGGAAAAGGAAAAGATTTTGAAGATGGAAAATTATCACTGGAAGATTTGCATGCATTTGCTGTTGCCAATGGTGAGCCAAAGCAAATCAGCGGCAAACAGGAGTGGCTTGAAAATCTGATCAATCAGTATATCTGATTCCTCAGCTATTGATTAATATTTGCAGCATGTCAACAGTTTTTAAACATTGACATGCTGTTTGATTTTATTAGCAATGATTCGTTGATTTTTCAAACAGATAAAATGAAAAGAATACGATCCCTGATTTTGGTTCTGCTTTCCCTGATTTTTTTTATTAATAGTTCAGCACAAACAGTAACATGGCAGGAAATATTGCCCGGCGTTTGGAAAGCGGTTGCTGGCAAACCAGAAAATTATGACCTTTTAAAAGCGTCAGGTATTTTGCCTAATAAAAAAGCGATCACTAAACTTGGCAAAGTAAATTTTCCGTTAGACAAAAATGAAATCGCGGTGACCATAAAAGATGGAAAAACATACCTGCGCTTTCCATTAGTAAAAGAAGAACAGCTATATGGTTTTGGGTTAAATTTTCAGACTGTAAACCAGCGGGGAAAAATTTTGCAGTTACATGTGGATCATTATGGCGGAACGGATAATGGAAGAACACATTCGCCTACGCCTTTCTATGTTTCATCAAAAGGTTATGGTGTCTTTATTAATTCTGCGAGATACTTAACTGTATATGCGGGAAGTGCGGTTCGCAAAGACAGTAAAAATAAACCAGAAGAGCAAGATAGAAATACGGACACTACCTGGAATGCACAGCCATATTCTGATGCAGTGGAAATATTGGTGCCTGCGGCGGGTGTGGAAATTTATATTTTCGGAGGCCCATCACCGTTAGATGTGGTAAGGAGATTTAATCTATACAACGGCGGTGGATGTCTGCCTCCGCGCTGGGGCTTGGGTTTTACACAGCGCGTAAAATCTCTCTATACTTCTGACGAAGTAGAAAAGGAAGCAGATGATTTTGAGAAAAATGGTTATCCGTTGGATTTTATCGGCCTTGAGCCGGGTTGGCAAAACAAGTCTTATCCCGGAAGTTTTGAGTGGGACAAATCACGTTATCCGGATCCTGCAAAATTTGTTTCGGAAATGAAAGAGAAAAATATCCATCTCAACTTATGGATCAATCCCTATGTTTCGAAATATGCACCATTCTATAAAAACATTCTTCCGTATACGGCTTCACATACTGTATGGAACGGCGCTGTACCTGATTTCACGATGCCACTCGCCAGAAAATATTTTTTTGATCAGTTAAAAAATGATCAGATAAAATTGGGAGTAAGCGGATATAAAATAGATGAAGTAGATGGTTATGATAATTGGTTATGGCCAGATGTCGCTACTTTTCCCAGCGGTATTGCTGCTGAGCAAATGAGACAGACTTATGGTTTATTGCTGCAAC
>DATGIX010000098.1:0-16990 GCA_035295505.1 Puia sp.
TATTCTTTGAAATTTTTCTTTTCTACATGCGGGTGGTGATGTACTTCCATTTATTATTTCTGATTTAGGTATGTATGATTTATAGATTTCTCATAAACACCGACTTCTCTCAATTCACTACTCACCATTTACTACTAACTATCCGATTTATTCATCTTTGAAATGCAGCAATATCAGTGTCAGAACAAGAAAGCCAAGGATTCTTTCCGCCGCTGCAAGTCCGTTCCATGATGCGCTTTGCCACATGGCAAACCATTCTCCCCCTATCACTTCGAAACCAATAAACCAAATCAGTATCCCGATCACAATCCCTGCAATTGCCCAGTTTTTTGAAGCATGAAATGTTGCGGCATCTTTTTTCAGGTTTTTTAGAAGAAGAACAAAACCTTTCACGCAACAAAAAGCCATCATCGTTTCCATCAGGATAATAAGAATATATGCCGCATGAAAAAGAAAAGGGTTATTAATATTTCTATACTGAAGATGGTTTCCCGGAAAAGTGGTATCCATTTTCATTACGTGCTCCACAAAAAAATAATTTGAATAATAATCCGTAATATTTCCCAGCACAACCAACAGCGACATACACGCAATACCGGCAACCGAAACTAACTTTGCCATGCGCAATAAAAATGCAGTTGTGAACATATTTTTAAGTTAGTTTCTACATCTCAGCAAGCCATGTGCTTCTATTTTTGATCTCCGTTCGAGCAATTTTCATCTACTCCCAAGCATTGACTATTCACACTCACTTTTTAAACTTATGCCAAAAGAATGCAATCCCGAAACCAACAACCACATACACGAGCATTTTAATGAGCAGATATTTTGTTCGCTGATTCATATTTGTTACAGACTAAATAATAAAAACATGCAGCGCTGATTCAGTGCTGCAAAACCATTTTAAACTATAAATCAAAAAAGGCGGATAAGGTGAGAGTTGTGGAACAGTTAGTTGATGCCGTTAAGATATATATTATAGGCAAGATGAACAAAAAACTGAGCGCAGGAATTATTTTTGAAATACTTTGATATCGCCATTCTCAAATCCGGCAACTATTTTGGAAGCCATATTGACAAACAATCCATTTTCAACAACGCCCACAATAGAATTTATTTTCTCGTGCAATTCAGCAGGGTTCAATATTTCGCTGAATGCACAGTCAATAATATAATTCCCGTTGTCAGTTACAAATGGCTTATTGTATTCGAGCCTCAGCTTTGGCAGGCAATCCAGCAGATAGAGTTTTTGAAAAGATTTTTCCCATCCGAAAATAACTGTTTCAACGGGCAATGGAAATTTTCCGAGATGTTTGACCAATTTAGTTTCGTCAACAATAATGATCAGTTCCTTGCTATTCGACGCCACAATTTTTTCACGAAGCAATGCACCACCGCCTCCTTTTATCAAGTTCATGTTTTTATCCGCTTCGTCTGCGCCGTCGATGGTAATATCAATCTGGTCAATCTGTGCAAATGAAAGAATTGGTATACCGAGGTTTTTTGCCTGCTCTTCCGAGCGCTTTGATGTAGCGATCGCTTTTATCTGCAATTCTTTTTTCTGAACCTTTTCTCCAATCATTTCAATAGCCCAATAAGCAGTAGATCCTGTACCAAGACCCACTGTCATCCCACTTTCAACAAACGAAACTGCTTTCGAAGCTGCAAGTTGCTTAGCGTTCATAGCACAAAGGTTAAGATAATTATGAATAACGACTGCACATCTTTTCACAAATATCAAACTCAATAATAGAAGATTATTTAATTTAGGGCATCTTAAATTTTATCTTACCATGAATTTTTCGGAAAGGGCTTACAATCAGATTGCCGGACAAAAAACCCAAAGAATTGAAGCCATAGCTGATGGCATATTTGCTGTTGCGCTCACTTTATTAGTCCTTGACATTAAAGTGCCGGTGAGCGAAACGATAAAAACAGAAAAGCAATTATTCGATTCATTCTGCGAGCTTACACCAAAATTTCTTACTTATTTTTTAAGCTTTATGACACTCGGCATTTTCTGGACAGGACATTCTGCTCAATTCACTTACATTGAAAAAAGCGACCGGCATTTAAACTGGCTTTCGCTTTTCTTTTTATTATTTGTTTCAATTCTCCCTTTCACCACAGCTTTCCTGAGCGAACATATCCATTTCAAAATGGCGATCGCACTTTACTGGTTAAATATTTTTTTGCTTGGGCTCGCATTATATATCCACTGGGCTTATGCCATGAAGCATGGATTTGCGCAATTCAAAGACGAAGCGGAAAAGCAGAACGTTGACAAAGCGGTAAGAAACAGGATTATGATTGCCCAAACATTATATGCAATCGCGGCATTGCTTTGTTTGGTCAATAATTATCTCAGCATTTTTATGACGATTGCCATTCAATTGAATTATGCGCTGGCCATTTTTTCAAGATGGCAGAAGAAAAGCTGAGATTTTGAACGTTGATCAGCTATTCAAAATTTTAATTCTTACTTCAACTTTTGTGCCATCAGGCTTGCCATAATTGTCGTACAGATCAGTCACTGAAACTTCCCCGTTTGCCTGCTGCTTTTGATTAAGAATACTGATCCTTTCTTCAGCAATATCAATACCTGAAGTATTTGCATGCATGGTGCCATTCATTCTTTTTTTTCCAATGCCATTGTCCCTGATTGTATAAACAATGTAGTCTCCATCTAATCTGGCTTTAATGGAAAGCTCCAGCTCTTTTTTATCGCTGGGTGCAATGCTGTTCACAATCGCATTCTCCACATAAGGCTGAATCAGCATCGGGGGCACATAAAATTCCTCGCTTAGCAATTTTTTTTCAAAACTTGTATTGTATGAAAATTTATTCTGATAACGCAACTGCTGTAATTCAATATACAATTCAAGAGCAGTTTTATCTTTTGAAATAGGGACATATTCTTTATTGCTGTTGTCCATCATGATATTTACCAAAGAACCCATCTTATTAAAGTAAGTTCCGGCAGTCTGCTTATCATTCCTGACCAAGAAATTTTCAATGCTGTTGAAATTATTGAAAACAAAATGAGGGTTCATCTGAGCTTTTAATGCCTGCATTTGTGTTTCTGCAACTCTTTGCTTGAAAGCAGCTTCTTCGCGCTTCTTTTTAAATTGAACAGAGCGGTTTACAAAAAATATGATGATGAGGATAAACAAGAAAGAAAGCACAGACACAATCAACAGAATATTTTTAATAGCAATCTCTTCGCTTTGCAATTTTGCAAGTGCTTTTAAATCGTTGTTCTCAATTTCTTTTCTATTGATCATCCATGCGGCCTCTTTAATAACCACATTGCGCTTGTTGCTTTCAGAAAATAAAGAATCGGCAGCCGAGCGATAAATGCGATAAAAAAACAAAGACGAATCTTTATTTTTTTTCTCATCATAAATAGTCGACAATTCATGAGCTGCATCTGAAACTCCTTCAAGGAAGGAAGTGTTTCTGGCTATGCTTAATGCTGTATCTAATAATTTTATTTTCTTATCTGCGCCGATATTCTTCAGATATTTTGCCTCTGCGAGATATGCCTGATATTCATTCCTCAAATCACCTTGTGCTTTGGCAGCATGCATTGCTTTGGTGAAGTAGTCGAATGCAGAATCCATTTTGTTATTAATAGCCTGCAGTTTTCCAAATCCCACATAATATTGAGATAATATATAATTCTCGTCTGTCTTTGCTGCGTAAGGCATCCCTTCAAGCAGAAAATCTCTGGACTCATTGTATAATTTTTCACTCAGCGCACATTCATGCAACAACTCATAATTGATAGCAACACCACGAAACGCATTCAATGGTTTGTTGATGGCAATAGCATGTTGAGCATATTGCCTGCATTTATCAAAGTCTTTTAATATTTTAAAATTCTCGCCGATATTATTCAGTGAAACAGCTTTCAGCCTGAGCGCTCCACAAGAATCAGCCAAATCAATCGCTTTGAAATAAGCATTGTTGCTGGCATCAAAATTTCCGGAGTTGTAAAGAAGAATCCCGAGGTTGATCTGCGCAAGCGATTTGCCATATAAAAAATGCATGCTGTCACTTAGAGAAGATACTTTTTCATAATAAGCGAAAGATTTTTTTACATCTTTTTCGCTAAGCCTGTAACTGATGCGGTGCAGTGTTTGAATGTGCTGTGAATCAATTTTCGGGTGATCGTTTACCCATTGCACCAAACTATCGACATAACTATCCTGAGCATGCAGGGCTATAGAAAAAGCGCATGCCCAAACCATAACAAGAAACTGTTTTGCTTTACTTAATTTTTTTAAAAACATTAGATTCGGCCAGACTTTAGTTTACACATAAGCATCGTTCCGCAACAATCGTCTTTCAGGCAAGAGGGCAAATTATAGGATTGAACATTTAAAATTAAGCCAATTCATTCACAATGCAAACTCGATAACAGGAAATTAATGTTTATTAAGTGACTCTGAACTTAAATATTTTTTTAATGCATCTGGCTCATCCGCACATTTGCAAATTCGCACATCTATAAATCTACTCTTCATCTTCCACTTCCTCATCATATTCATCAGCTGCATTGGCAAAATCAGCGAACCAGCCTTGCTGCTTTATCAATTCTTCCGGAGAGCCTTCTTCGATCACCTCACCTTCTGAAAGCACCACCACATAATCTGCATCTCGCACCATGGAGAAGCGGTGCGCAATAATGATCACAGTATTTTCTTTTCTTATTTCATTAATTGTTTTCTTAATTTCTGTTTCTGTTGCATAATCAAGATTGGCTGTTGCTTCATCTAAAATTAAAATACGCGGCTGCGCGACAAGCACACGTGCAATTTGTATGCGCTGACGTTCGCCCACACTTAACCCAATCCCGCTTTCTCCAACTTCAGTCTGCAATCCTTCCGGCAAACGCTCTAAAGTTTTTTCCATTCCTGCTGCGATGGCTGCATGTTTCACTTCATCATTAGTTGCTTCAGGTCGTTTATAACGGATATTATCAGCCAATGTTCCGCTGAAAACCATTCCATCCGTTGCCACTGTACCAATTTGTTTGCGAACAGACGATGCGTCTAACTGAGAAATATCCTGTCCATCAATAAAAATATTTCCGGCAGATGGCTCATATAATTTTAATAATAAATCAACAGTGGTTGTTTTGCCCGCGCCTGATGTACCAACTAATGCGGTCACTTTCCCCGGCTCGCACACAAATGAAATTCCTTTCAGCACTTCGCGTTCGGGCGAGTAACTGAAATGCACATCCGTAAATTCAATCTTCCCGTTTTTTATCTGAAGTTTTTTAGCGAATTTTTCCTCTGCATCGTTATCAAGCAATTTAAAAGCACGAGCAATAGATGCGATATTTTGCTGCAATGAAACCCACAAACTGGCAAGTGAATCAATCGGGCTGTACAATCTGTCAAGATAAGCAACAAACATCACTACGTCGCCTGGCGTTAGTTTATTTTGCAAAGTGAGATAACCGCCATAACCCAGCACCAGCGCAGTTGACAGATGAGTGAGCATCGTTTCCCAAAAAACATATTTGTTGGAAAGCTTTGAGCGCTTCACATAATCCGCATAAGCTTCATCAGAAATATTTTGAAGATGGTTTGTTTCTCGCTGTTCGGCGCCGGAAAGTTTTACAGTTTTAATTCCAATCAATGCATCTTGTATTCTAGTGGAAACATCTTCCCATTTTTCATAGTAACCAGAAAGACCAGATTCTAATTTGTTGGCCGAACGCCACGCAATGAACAAATAAAAAGGGATGATGATGAGCGCAACTGCAGTGAGCGGAACATTTTGCCAGAACATAATAATCAAAATCCCAATCAGGCTGATCATCTCTGGCAGGATTTGCTGCGCAAAACCATTCACGATTGCAGACACTTCTTCAGACTGATCAATTTGTTTTGCAATCGCGGCACTGGAACGCTTGCTGAAAAAACCAAGCGGCAGGCCAAGCACATGAGAAAATGTGTTTTGAATAAAACGCTGTTCAATGAGACATGATAGCTTTACGTTATTGTTCTCACTAATGCGCCATATAATCGTTCCGACCAAATTTATTAAGAACAAAAATGTAACAGCCCATAGAAGCGTATCTAATGCCTCTTCAGGAGTTCTGGATGCAACATGTGTTTGCGTATGAGGCTGCTTCGGCTTTTTTTCATGCAGCTTTTTCCCTTTCGCATTTTTATTTTTAGATAAAGCTTTTTTCTTTTCAACTTTTTTTGTGGTGTCTTTTTCTGCCACACTTGTGTCTTCTTGAGCATTTGAAGGCAATAAACCTTCCTCATCTTCTTCAATGCCTATTTCTTTCCTCACATCTTCTTTTGCCTGTTTCACGAATAATCCTGCGACATCATTGATAGCCTCGCGGTAAATCAATGGCTCAACCAACGTTGCGCCGGTGCTCAACAAGCTTAATAAAACCACTAAAAGAAACTTGTTCTTATAAGGAAGAATGAGCCGGAATATATTTCTCCAGACAGTTGTTTTTATATTTTTTTCAACGGACATGCTTTAGGGCTTGAATAGTATTTAAATAAGCGGGTGAAATTAATGATTAGTTAGATAATTATATAAATGATTGGCTATTATACTTTAGCTGGATTAATAGCGGATTAATTTTTTTAATTCCCCCTCATGAAGTACTTTTGTCCATAATATTGGTAGACTTAAAATATGAGCCAGTTTTCTAATTTTAAATGTACTTGTTTCTGTTGTTGCATTAATAATTCCTGTTGTTGATGCGCTGCTTTCCATTCTAAATTATTTCCATTAACATGTTTTAAAAATGAGCGATTTGATCACTGAAAAAATATCTCAAATAACCTACCAAATAAGTAGACTAAACGTCGCTGAGGCTTTAGAGTTTTTTTCCAAAGAATTTTGCGGGACAGTCACGTTTTCTACCAGTTTCAGCATCGAAGACCAGGTCATTGCTCATGCCATTTTATCAAATAATCTCCCCATCTCCATTTTCACATTGGATACAGGAAGATTATTCGCGGAAACCTATTCAGTCTGGAGCACAACAAATGAAAAATACGCTACAAGAATAAAAGCTTATTATCCTAACGCGTCATCACTGGAAGATTTTATTAATGACAAAGGACCTAATTCATTTTATGAATCGGTTGATAACAGGAAACAATGTTGTTTCATACGAAAAGTAGAACCATTGAAACGTGCATTGGCAGGAAATAAGATTTGGGTAACAGGCTTGCGAGCTGAACATTCTCCGGAAAGAAAAAATTTGCAGGTAGTTGAATGGGATGAAGGAAACAAGATCATAAAATTTAATCCGCTGCTTTCGTGGACTACTGAAGAAGTGCGTGAATATATCAATGAACACGATGTTCCTTATAACAACTTGCACGACCGCGGTTTTGTGAGCATCGGTTGTGCGCCTTGCACAAGAGCCATTAAAACCGGAGAAGATTTTCGTGCAGGAAGATGGTGGTGGGAAGATGCGGGCAAAAAAGAATGTGGGTTGCATGAACATTCGGCAAACGCTGAGATTTTGAAAGGATCATAACCATGATACCAGATACGAGATTCGGGATGCTATCTCGAATCTCGTATCTGGTATCCAAAAAAAGAGCATGAGCAATTACAAACAAGATTATCTCGACCAGTTAGAATCTGAAGCAATTCATATTCTTCGTGAAGTGGCAGGACAATTTGAGAGACCTGCGCTGCTTTTCAGTGGTGGCAAGGATTCCATAACGTTAGTGCATTTGGCATTGAAAGCATTTCGTCCCGGAAAATTTCCATTTCCATTAGTACACATTGATACAGGACATAATTTTCCAGAAGCGCTTGAATTTCGCGACAAAATTGCTAATGAAATCGGTGAGAAATTAATTGTAAGAAAAGTAGAAGATACTATTAAAGAAAAAAAATTAACAGAGCCTAAGGGAAAATTTGCAAGCAGAAATCAGTTGCAAACTTTTACATTATTAGATACGATTGAAGAATTTCAATTTGATAGTTGTATAGGTGGTGGAAGGCGTGATGAAGAAAAAGCAAGAGCGAAAGAAAGAATTTTTTCTGTACGTGATGAGTTTGGTCAATGGGATCCAAAATTACAAAGACCTGAATTATGGAATATTTACAATGGTAAAATTCATAAGGGAGAAAATGTGCGTGCGTTCCCAATCAGCAACTGGACAGAGTTAGATGTCTGGAATTATATAAGAAGAGAAAATATTGAACTGCCTTCGATTTATTTTTCGCATGAACGTGAAGTGATAGGACATGAAAGCCAGCTTGTAGCTGTATCGTCTTTTATTCGCTTAGATGATACAGATGTGGTTGTCAAAAAGAATGTTCGCTACAGAACTGTTGGTGATATGACTTGTACTGCTGCTGTTGAATCGTCAGCATCAACGATTGATGATATTATTAAAGAGATCACAGCAACAAAAACAAGCGAACGCGGCGAAACAAGAATTGATGATAAAGTTTCTGAAGCAGCGATGGAGGATAGAAAGAAGAATGGATACTTTTAATCTCGTCTGAACCAGGATTTTTGGGATTAATGGGATTTTGAGGAAATGATGCGCAGATTTGAGAATGTGTAAACGTGCGAATGGATAAAGACAAATTATCATGGAGATTTCGACTAGCTCCGGCATTCATGCCGGAGAAAAATAAATGTTGTTGCCGATTGCGAAACTGAAGCCGAATAGAATATCAAAAGTACAAGAGCCCGCCGCGGCGGGAGTATGTTGAAGAGAGAACAAATGTTGGTTAACAAAAAAGAAAACAATTAATAATTAAAAATTAATAATGAAGTACGATCCGCGGAAATAGTATATCGTACTTCGTAAATCGTACATGCAATGGATTTATTACGTTTCATAACTGCAGGAAGTGTGGATGACGGCAAAAGCACGCTGATCGGGCGTTTGCTGTATGATAGCAAAAGTATTCTGATCGATCAGCTTGAAGCGCTTGAACGACAAAGCCGCAATAGAGAAGATGGCGAAATCGATTTGGCGTTGCTTACTGATGGTTTGCGTGCAGAACGTGAACAGGGAATTACGATCGATGTTGCGTATAAATATTTTTCAACGCAGAAACGCAAATTTATTATTGCGGATGCACCAGGGCATATTCAATATACACGCAATATGGTAACAGGCGCATCGAATTCGAGCCTGATCATTATTTTGATTGATGCGCGGCATGGTGTAGTGGAACAAACGCGCAGGCATTCGATCATTGCATCGTTATTGAATATTCCACATGTGGTGGTTGCAATCAACAAAATGGATTTAGTGGATTACTCGCAAGATGTGTTTAATAATATCGTGATCGATTATGCAGAGACTGCGAAAACACTGGGTTTGAAAGATGTTACGTATTTACCAATTAGTGCATTGAAAGGAGATAATATTGTTGAAAAAACTCAGAACCTGAATTGGTATGAAGGAAATACACTGCTTGAATTTTTAGAGAATGTGCAATTGGAAAATGATGTGAATGTTTCGCATGCGCGTTTGCCTGTGCAATATGTGATCCGCCCGCAAACAGAAGATCTGCACGACTATCGCGGATATGCCGGAAAAATCATCAGTGGCATTTATAAAAAAGGAGATGATATAACAGTGTTGCCTTCAGGATTGACAAGCAAAATAAAAAGCATTGAAATTGGCGGCAAAGAAATCGATGAAGCGTTTGCGCAGCAAAGTGTGATCATACAATTGGAGAATGATATTGATATCAGCCGCGGCGATGTGATCGTGAAGAATGAAAACAAACCTGTTGTTGCACAGGAGTTACAGGTGTTGTTATGCTGGATGGATAACAAGCCATTGGTGCGTGGAAATAAATATTTATTGCAGATCAACAGCCGCACTGTAAAAAGTGTGGTGAAAGAGATCGAATACAAATTAGATGTAAATACGCTTGATAAAAACTTTGAAGCAAAGCAGGCAGGATTAAATGACATAGTAAAAGCAACGATCAAAACTGCATCGCCATTACCATTTGATTCGTATAAAGAATTGCGTGCAAATGGCGGAGCGATACTGATCGATGAAACAAGCAATGTTACTGTCGGCGCTTGTATGATACAATAAATTTTTTTGATTAATTAACCTATTGAACAAGTAGACTAAATGAAAAGAATCGAACAACATAAAGGCAAAGTAATCCTTGCAGGAGCTGGCCCAGGTGACCCGGAATTACTAACGCTGAAGGTTATGCGCTATTTACAAAAAGCGGATGTGGTAATCACAGACAGGTTAGTAAGCTCTGTGATACTGGATGAATTTGTAAATAAGGAAGCTCAGGTTCTTCATGTAGGAAAACAATGCCGTAAAGGCGCTTCTACACCGCAATCAACAATTAATGAACTAATCGTTGATTATGCATTGCAGGGGAAATTGGTTGTGCGTTTGAAAGGTGGCGACGTTTCCATTTTCTCCAATGTGCTGGACGAATTGCAGGTGCTTGTCGCCAATCAGATCGAATATGAAATTGTTCCTGGAGTAACGGCTGCACTTGGCGCTGCGGCTTATGCAGGCATTCCATTAACAGCAAGAGACCATGCAACCGCAGTCCGTTTTCTTACTTATTATAAAATGGATGTGATCAAAGACGAAGTGTGGAAAGACCTTGCAGCAACTGATGATACGTTGGTTTTTTATATGTCGTCCGATACAACTGATCTGTTGATTCAAAAATTGATTGAAAGTAAAATCGGAAACGATAAACATATTGCTGTAATCGAACAAGCAACAACGCCTTTGCAAAATGTTTACGAATGTAACGTATATGACTATGCGGAAAAATTCGGCAAAAGCAGTTATGTCTCCCCTACACTACTCATAATCGGAAAAGTTGCTGCCTTGCATCAGCAATTTAAATGGACTGGAAACAGCAAGAGTAAAGAAAATTATTTTGAACCTGTGGCAAAGGCTGGAAAGCAGTTGTCGAGAGCTTAAGTTTTAAGAGGTGACACTTTTTCGAAAAGGTGTCACCTCTTAAAACTAACTTAATTATTCACCAACTGTTCCCTGAAAGCGTGCGCATAAGTGTTAAACGCTTTTGCTTCTTCCAAATAAGAAAGTGCGAATTTTTCTGAAGGTTCATTTTGGTTGATCTGCAAAACCATTTCTTTGAAACTCGCAACATCATTATACAAACCTTTTTCAGTAAAGTGAATATCGAAGTCTTTTAATATGCCTGTTTGAGTATTGCACTGCACGGAATGATTCAGCAATAATGCTTTTGAAGCATGAATGAAAGATGCATAAGCCTGGTAAATTCCATCCGACCATTTGGCATTATTAATGCTTTCTTCAGCAAGCGCCAACTTTTCATCAGCTTCTACAATGAGTGTTGCAACTAAATCAATCATAACACCTGCGCACTCTCCTACTCCGATTGCTGTGGCAAATTTTTCTTCGTGCCCCCAGTCAATAAAATCTTCATTAGTTAATGTAGATGCGTCTGCAAGCGGTTTTAATAAATCATAAAAATATCTTTCGCCTTTTTCAAAAGTATAATCCAAATAATTTTGATTTTCAGTTTTATTAGCGAGAAAATCATTCAGCAGGTAACGTAATATTTCTGGTCCGCGTTTGCTTGGAAGTTTTATCACTTTGTCAGAAATTCTTCCATCACCACCGCCAAGTTTGCCACCGCCGATCAGCACTTGTATTGCCGGCAATATTTTGCCATTCACTTTCATAGAAGAACCGTGAAAGCCGATGGTGCCAATTCCATGTTGTCCGCAGGAATTCATACAACCACTAATTCTGATTGCAATGTCATCGCGTTGCAAAAAATCAGGGAATTCATCTTCAATCACACGCGACAGCACCAATGCTAATTCTGTGCTATTTGAAATTCCGAGATTGCATGTATCTGTTCCAGGGCAGGAAACAATATCAGCAGCACTATCAACTCCAACAGCAGTAAGATTTTCAGATTCCAGCACGCTATAAACATATTCGAGGTGCTCTTCTTTCACAAACCTGAATTGCAGGTTCTGGCTGATGGTCACACGAACATCATTTGCAATCACACTTTGTAATTTTTCAATCAGGTTTCTGCTTGCGTCAGAACTGATATTCCCATTCGGAACGCGAACATAAACGATCTTGTATCCATCCTGTTTTTGTTTGCGCACATTTGTTTTTTTCCAGATTTCAAAATTCAATTGATTTTTAATTTGAATTTTGAAATCCGGCAAAATCCCGCTTGGTAATTCTACAGATTCAAACCTGCTTGTATCTATCTTGATTCTTTTTTCAGCTACTGCTTTTTCTTCAGCGTTCACCAATTCGTTGAACTTATCAATACCGATCTGTTGTAATAAAAATTTGATACGCGCTTTATGTCTGCTATTGCGTTCGCCGTTTCTGTCAAAGACGCGCAATACTGCTTCGAGATAAGGCAACAAAAGATCTTCTTCCAAAAATTCATGTGTAGTAATTGCCAGATGAGGCTGTGCGCCCAAACCGCCGCCAACAACAACTTTAAAGCCTCTGACTTTTTTTCCATTGATTTCTTTAATGCGAGGAATAGCGCCGAGATCATGCATAAACACTAATGCTGTGTCTTTTTCACTGCTGGAGAAAGCAATTTTAAATTTGCGTCCCATCTCCTGACAAAAAGGTTTGCGGAGAAAATATTCAAACACAGCATGGGCATACGGAGTAACATCAAAAGGCTCGTCAACATCAATACCTGCAATATCAGATGCAGTTACATTGCGGACAGTATTACCGCAAGCTTCGCGGATCGTGATATCATCTTCTTCTAATAAGCTCCACAATTCAGGCGTGCGATCAAGGCTCACGAAGTGAATCTGAACATCTTGCCTTGTGGTTAAATGAAGATTTCCATTTGAGAATTCATCCGAAACATCTGCAATTCTTTTCCATTGCGCGAATGTCATTTTACCATAAGGTAATTTGATACGCACCATCTGAACGCCTTGCTGCCGCTGCCCATAAACACCTCTTGCCAAACGGAGGCTGCGGAATTTTTCATCAGGGATTTTGCCTTCGCGGAATTCACTGATCTTTCTTTCCAGCTCTATAATATCTTTTTCCACAAGTGGGTTTTCCAGTTCTGTCCTGAAGCTTTGCATGATAATTTATGTTAATGAGAGAATCTCCGTTTTATAATTCCTACTGTTTTGGTAGAGTTTACAAAAATAAGGCTTGGGGCGCATTTCACAAACAATAATTGAGCATTTCTAATAATCAGTCTATAATCTTGATAGATTATATTTTTGAAGCCTCAAGGCGAAAGAGTTAACAAAATTTTTAAAGAAAATAATGATGCGGTTTCTATCTTGCGGGCATTAGATGCTTTGATTCTATTTTTCGATAAAAATGACAAGAAAAAATGAAAATCCGGTGCTACTCCCACCGAGCGTTTTCGAAGCGGATCCAGGCATCATCAATTCCTAACATGACAACTAATGATCAAAAGAATTTATCTTTCTTTAGTGATTTTTTTTACCTCTGAAGAAGTTACTTACTCTCAAAAACAAACAAGTCATTTTCAACAAACATGGCTTGCTTATTTGAATCAAACACGCTTTTCGGATAAATGGGGCTCGTGGACAGACCTGCATTTGCGCACACGGGAAAACTTCGTGGATAATTTATCGCAAAGCATTGCACGTGTTGGCTTAACTTATTATGTGACTGATAATACTAAACTGACGGCTGGTTATGCATATGTGAGTTTATATCCCTGGGACAATCACAAAAATGTTACACAACCGGAACATCGCCCATGGCAGCAAATTCAATGGCACACCAATTATCCGAAGCTGAAACTGATGCAGTGGGTACGCCTCGAAGAACGGTTCAAACACAAAATAAAAAATGATGATGAACTGGCTGACGGGTATAATTTTAATTATCGCCTCCGTTATAATTTTTATCTCGCTGCGCCGCTTTCAAGGAAACCTTTTGCACCGGGAACGTTTTCATTCGTATTTAATGATGAATTGCATATCAATTTCGGGAAACAGGTCACCTATAATTATTTTGATCAGAACCGGCTTTTTGTAGGCTTTGCTTATCACACCACCAAAACCGACAATATTCAATTTGGGTATATGAATTTCTTTCAGCAATTGCCTGCAGGCAATCAATATAAAAGTATTGATGTAGCAAGAGTCTTCTATTTCCACAATCTTGACCTCCGGAAAAAATAATTCAGAAAATATTTTAAAAAGTCTACTAATTTAGTAGGATAACATTATCTTCGCGGCATGAACTGTATATTAAACACCGAAACAGGCTATTCCGCCAATTCTTTAAAACATCTCGTTTTTGACATGTCTACATGTTTTAGGAGCGCTTGCTGTCCCTGCGGGACTATTTAACTTTCACAAGCATTGACTTTTTTTCAATTTTCATTCTACTAAAACAATAGACTAATGAACTCAAAATATAATTTCCTTATTTTTTTACTAATAATATCTCCTTTTTTATCAAAAGCGCAGGATTCGTATATTATTTCAGGGAAAATCTTGGACTCACTGAATACGTCTGGCCTCAGCGGAGCTTCTATAAAAATCAAAGGCGCCCATTCAGGCACAGTTGCAAAAGAAGATGGCGCATTTCAGATAAAAACATCTCAAAAACTTCCGATAACATTAGTCGTATCGTCTGTAGGCTACAAAACACAGGAGTTTGTTGTATCAGAAAATGCGAACAACCCGATTTCTATTTCACTCAATACGCAAAGCATATTAAACGATCAGGTGGTAGTAACGGCATCGCGTATCCCGGAAAGTATTTTGAGATCTCCGGTCACCATTCAAAAATTAGATTTGCGTGCGATCAAAGAAAGCCCTGCTCCTAGTTTTTTTGATGCGCTTGAAAGTGTGAAAGGTGTGCAAATGACAACGCTAAGTCTTGGCTACAAAGTGCCGAACACAAGAGGTTTTAGCGGAACAACCAATTCACGTTTTTTACAAATGGTAGATGGCGTAGATAATATTTCTCCCGGAATTGGCGCACCGGTTGCTAATGCAGTCGGACCAACCGAGCTTGACATTGAAAGCGTGGAGCTCATACCAGGAGCAGCTTCTGCGCTGTATGGATTAAATGCTGTGAATGGAATATCAAACATGAAAACAAAATCGCCTTTCCAATATCAAGGCTTAAGTGTTTATCTTAAACAGGGTGTAAACCACGTGGATGGGAAAGACCATTCTCCCGCTTTATACTCTGAGTATGCAGTAAGATGGGCACAAGCAATCGGGAAAAAATTCGCTTATAAAATTAATGCATCTTATTCGCAGGGAACAGACTGGGTTGCCGATAACAGGCATGATCAATACTTTGATGTTGGCAATAAAACCAATCTTTCGTTGGCATCAGATAATCCTGCTGCTGACAGGATCAACCGTTACGGAGATGAGTACAACAGCGACTTAAAAACATTAACTCTGGAAGGAAAGAAATATGATGTGAGCCGTACAGGTTATCTTGAAAAAGATCTTACTGATTATGCATTGAAGAATGTGAAGTTTGATGCAGCGCTTCATTATAAGATCACCCCTTCAACAGAAATTTCTTACGCATACCGCATTGGCGTAGTCACAAATAATTATCAACGTGGCAACCGCGTGCGTCTGGATGGAGAAACCATTCAGCAACATGCTCTTGACATCAAGGGCCAAAACTTTACTATCAAAGCATATTACACGAATGAGAACACCGGCAAGAATTCATTCAATTTTCGTCCACTTGCAGAAAACATCGATCTCGCATTCAAAAAACCAGCAAAATGGTATAGTGATTATACAGCAGCCTTCAATACAGCATACGCCAGCAACGGGGGCGATGTATCTGCTTCACATGATGCAGCAAGAGCCGCGGCTGATAACGGGCGTTTCCTTCCGGGAACTGCAACATTTGATAGTGTAAGAAATAAAATCATTCATACGAACAATTGGGATACTGTCGGTGCGCAAATGTTGTTGAAATCGTCCTTTGTTCATGTTGAAGGGCAATATGACTGGTCGAATATCATTCCTTTCGTTCAAATACTTACTGGCGCGAATTACAGGAAATATATTGTAACACCTGATGGCAATAATTATGTAAATCCAAATGGTTATAAAGATCAAAGCCAGGCGTACAGTAATTTTTACTACTACAGTTATGGAGGCTTTATTCAGGCTTCAAAAAATCTTTTTGATGAAAAATTAAAAATCACTGCTTCACTACGCGTTGATAAATCAGAATATTTTTCTCCAAAATTGAATCCGCGTGTTGCTGTGGTGTATTCGCCAACACAACAAAATAATTTCCGCTTATCTTTCCAAAATGGTTATCGCTTCCCCACCCTGTTTGAAGGTTTTGCTTCTGTGAACAATGGCGGCGTAAAACGTTTGGGCGGGTTACCAATAACTGCGCAACATTACGGTGTGTTTGAAAATTCATATTTGAATTCTTCTGTAACCGCATTCAAAAACGCCGTGAATGCTGACGTCAACGGCGGGCTTTCTCAAAGCGATGCTATTCAAAAAGACAAGAACATTTTAGTACAAAGCGATTACACTTATATCCAACCGGAACATATCAACTCTTTTGAAATCGGATACAAAGGAATTTTGTTGGATAATAAATTGTTTGTTGACATCGATTACTATTTTAGTTTTTATGATCACTTTATTGGTCAGCTCGATGTAACACAACCTTACAAAGGAACAATCGGGCAAACAGACAGCACTGCTTTCTATGCATACAATGGCGGCAAGCAGGTGAATAAATTTAAAATGTGGACGAACTCCACAAGCCTTGTAACCAATCAGGGAATTGAAGCAGGTATCACGTATAATTTCTATAAGAAATTTAATATTAATGCCAATACAAGCTATTCAGCATTAGCAAGTGTTTCATCAACGGATGCATTCACCCCTGCATTCAACACGCCGACATGGATCGTAAATGCGTCTATTGGTAACCGTGAAATTGCAAAAAACACAGGCTTTAATATT